>DAONFN010000022.1:0-15426 GCA_035403625.1 Bacteroidales bacterium | reverse complement strand
CCCTTCCGAGTCCTTCATAGCCGGCCGGACCAGGGGAGGGGATCATGGCAGGTCCCAGCGGGGCCCAGGTGCCATTGGCCGACCTTACGCTCTTTTCATATTCGCTGTAAGCACGGAAAGTCGCATCGGGAGCGGGTCGGGAGCCGTCGGGGTTGATGCGGCTCTGCATCATGTATTCCCACCGTTTAAAAACCTTCCATCCGCAACCTCTGGTGATCTTCCGGTCTTTCCAGTAGAGATTGAATGCCCGTTGGGTCTGGAAGAAATTGGCATTGGGATCTTGCATCATTTCGATCCAGTAAGGGTAGTTGGCCGTGTCATTGACGGCCGGCGCAGGGGTTGTTTGGGTCCGGCCTGACAGGAATGCCAGCAACAGGACGGTGGAGAGGAGTAGTCCTTTTTTCATCGGGAGCGGATTTTAGGGTGTAAAGGTACGTAAAAAATCTAAGCAGACCGGCTCTCTGGTGTACCCGTGGCTCAGGGTGCCGGAGAGGGGCCGGGGAAAATGATTATTTTTGCCGGCCTTACAATGAGCACAACCCCATCAACGGATTCCGGCGGGCCGGACAGGAAGCAGAATGGTTGCTATCACTGCGGAGCCGACTGCAGGGTGGCCCCGGTGAGGTTTGACGGCAAGGTGTTTTGCTGCCAGGGATGCCGCACCGTGTACGAAATCCTGAGCCAGGGAAATGCATGTGACTATTACCGTTACGAGGCGCATCCCGGTATGAAGGCCGATAACCTGGAGATCGGCAGCCGGTACGCTTACCTCGATCACCCCGACATAGCCCGTGAAATGCTTGACTTTTACGACGATGGGATCGGGAAAGTCAGGCTGTATATATCGGCCATTCATTGTAGCTCCTGTATATGGCTGCTCGAAAACCTGCAAAAGCTGCACCCCGGAGTGGTGGCATCGACGGTTAATTTCGGGAAAAAAGAGGTCTCGGTAACCTTCCGTGAAAGCCGGATATCCTTACGGAAACTGGTGGAATTGCTGGTTTCGATCGGGTACGTCCCTGAACTGGAACGGCAGCGGACCGCCGGCAAGCCCAGGGTAAACCACGGGGTGTACTACCGGTTGGGAGTAGCCGGCTTCTGTTTCGGCAACATCATGCTTTTCAGTTTTCCGGCTTACCTCAGCGTCAATGATGCCGTCGAAAACCTCCTTCGCCAGAATTTCGGCTTGCTGAACATCCTTTTCGGTATCCCGGTGGCGTTCTATTCCGGGTCGGTATTTATCACCTCAGCCTGGAAAGGATTGCGAAGGGGCTTTATCAGCATCGACCTCCCGATCGCTGTCGGGATATTGATCCTTTTCTTCAGGAGTTTTTATGAGATCCTCAGCGGAACCGGGCCTGGTTTTATGGATTCGCTGGCCGGGCTCGTCTTCTTCCTGTCGATCGGCCGCTGGTACCAAGATAAAACCTACCAGGCCCTTTCGTTTGAGCGGGATTTCCGCTCCTATTTCCCGGTGGCCGTGACGCTCCTTTCTGATTCGGGAGAGGAATCGATCCTGCCTTTGCGTGATCTGAAACCGGGAATGAGGATCCTGGTGCGGAGCCGGGAACTTGTGCCGGCCGATGCCCTGCTGGTGGCAGGCGAGGGCTCCATCGACTACAGCTTTGTCAGCGGGGAGGCTTCACCGGTACCCAAAAAGGCCGGCGACCGGGTATTCGCCGGGGGACGCCAGACAGGCGCTTCCATCGAACTGATCGTGGAACGCGAGGTCACCCAGGGACATCTCACATCCTTATGGAACCAGGATGCCGGCGGCCCCGCCGGGAAACCGGGCTGGGATTCGGTGCTCGATGTGATCAGCCGATACTTTACCTGGATTGTGCTGGGTATCTCCCTCATTTCCGGAATTACCTGGTGGTTCGTCGACCGGTCGCAGGCTTTCCTGGTGGTGACAGCCGTACTGATCGTCGCCTGTCCGTGTGCGTTGGCCATGACCTACCCCTTCTCTCTTGGGGGTACGATGCGTATTTTTGGTCGCAACAACTTTTACCTCAAACGGTTGAATGTTGTTGAAAAGCTGTCGAAAATGGATACCATCGTCCTGGATAAAACGGGGACCATCACCCGGAATGATCTTCCGGTGGCCGACTTCAGCAGTCTCCTGGCCGATGCGTATGAATGCCGGCTGATCGCTTCCCTGGCCCGCCAATCAACCCACCCTGCCAGCGTGGCGGTGTACCGGCACTTGCAGGCAGGGGAAATGATTGCTGTGAGCGGATTCCGCGAATCGGCTTCAGAGGGGGCCGAGGGGCTGGTGGACGGCCATACGGTCAGGATCGGCTCGGCCCGGTTCGTGGCCGGCGAAACGAACACCGTTGCACAGGGCACCCGGGTGCATGTCTCCATCGACGGCCGGTCATGTGGTCACGTCGCGATCCGGAATCATTATCGGGAAGGGATGAAGGAGGTGCTGACCGAACTGGCACAGCGTTACGAATTGCATCTGCTTTCGGGCGACAACGATGCGGAACGGGATAACCTTCAGGCTTTCTTTCCTTCAGCCAAACATCTCAACTTTAACCAATCGCCTGCCGACAAACTCGAATACGTACGCCGACTGCGCGCTTCCGGCAAAAAGGTGATCATGATCGGCGACGGGCTGAACGACGCCGGGGCGCTTCGCGAAAGCGACTGCGGTATCACCATCGCCGACGACGTGTACCATTTCTCACCGGCCTGCGATGCCATCCTGGGGTCGGAACAATTCCGGAAACTTCCTGCATTCCTGAAATTCACCCGCACCGCCATGCGGATCGTTACCGGAAGCATCGGGCTCTCTTTCCTTTACAATGTGATCGGGCTGAGTTTTGCCGTATCCGGCCACCTTTCCCCGGTGGTGTCGGCCATCCTGATGCCGCTTAGTTCAGTCTCTGTTGTTGCACTGGTCTCCTTATCGGTTTACCTCGCCGCCCGTCTGGCCGGATTTTCCGGCAATTCTTCTATTTAGACCAGATATAAATTTCTTTTTTGCACCGTCTTTTTTAATCTCCCATTTTGGAAATAAGATACTTTAATCTTTATTTTGCTTCTGATTTTGGAAAAATGATACTTTAATCCTTCTTTTACTGCTACTTTTCAGCGCCCCTTTATGAGCGTGATCCTTGTCCTTGTAGCTTTCAGTGTCGTCCTGGCCGCCGGCTTCCTGGCGGCTTTTTTCTGGTCGGTGCGAAACGGACAGTATGACGACACCTACAGCGCTTCGGTCAGGATCCTCTTCGAGGATGAGAAACCCGCCGAAACCACATCGCAGGGAGCCTCCCCGGTCCCTGCCCCCGAAGATCCGCAACCACCAAACCGGTAATATATGGAAAATCAGACGTTTTACTATGACAACAAGATCGTACGGAACTTTGCCTACGCCACCCTTTTCTGGGGGGTGATCGGCATGGTGGTCGGACTGCTGCTGGCCCTGCAGTTCATCTGGCCCTCCCTCTCTTTCGGGATTCCTTACACCACCTTTGGCCGGATCCGGCCGATCCACACCAACGCTGTGATCTTCGCTTTTGTCGGCAACGGGATGTTCACGGGAATCTATTATTCTCTGCAACGGCTGTGCAAGGCCAGGATGTATAACGATGTGCTGAGCCGGATCAATTTCTGGGGCTGGCAGTTGATCATCCTGCTGGCCGCCCTGACGTTCATGTTCGGGATCACCACCGGAAAGGAATATGCCGAGCTTGAATGGCCCGTCGATATCCTGGTCGCCATTATCTGGATCGTTTTTGGATGGAACATGATCGGCACGATCATCAAACGCAGGACGGGTCATATTTATGTGGCCATCTGGTTCTACATTGCCACCTTCGTCACGGTTGCCGTACTGCATGTAACCAACAGCCTCGCCATCCCGGTGGGTCTTTTCAAGAGCTATCCTATTTATGCAGGGGTACAGGATGCACTGGTGCAGTGGTGGTATGGCCATAACGCGGTCGCATTCTTTCTCACTACACCGTTTCTTGGTCTGATGTACTATTATCTGCCGAAGGCCGCCAACCGCCCGGTTTACTCTTACCGGTTGTCGATCGTCCATTTCTGGGCGCTGATCTTTCTGTATATCTGGGCCGGACCGCACCACCTTCTTTACAGCGCGCTTCCCAACTGGGCACAGTCGCTGGGCGTGGTCTTCTCCGTCATGCTGATCGCCCCCTCATGGGGAGGAATGGTGAACGGACTGCTCACCCTGCGCGGCGCGTGGGACCGGGTGCGTGAGGACCCCGTGCTTAAATTCATGGTCGTCGCCGTCACCGCCTACGGGATGTCCACCTTCGAAGGCCCGATGATGTCGATCAAATCGGTTAACGCCATTTCGCATTTCACCGACTGGACCGTAGGTCACGCCCATATTGGCGCCCTCGGCTGGAACGGCTTTCTCACATTTTCAGTCCTTTATTACCTGATCCCGCGCCTCTTCCAGACGCAGCTTTACTCACGGAAGGTGGCCAACCTGCACTTCTGGATCGGCACCCTGGGTATCGTATTCTACGCGGTTCCCCTGTACTGGGGTGCCATCACCCAGGCCTCCATGTGGAAGGAATTCAATGAGAACGGACTGCTGAAATACCCGAATTTCCTCGAAACAGTCACCCAACTGATCCCGATGTATGCGACCCGCGCCATTGGCGGCGCTCTTTACATCACGGGGATCGTGATGGGTGTTTGGAACCTGATCCTGACTGTTCGTGCCGGGAAATTCCTGCCCGAAGAAGTTGCCTCAGCCCCCGCCAGGGAAAGAGTCAGCGGCAAACGCGGTGCAGCCGAAGGCATCCACCGCTGGCTCGAACGCCGTCCGGTGCAGTTCACCATCGCAGCCCTCGTCGCCATCCTCATAGGCGGTATTATCGAGATCGTACCGATGTACCTGGTAAAGACCAACATCCCCACCATCGCCAGTGTGAAACCCTATACCCCGCTCGAACTGCAGGGCCGCGACATCTACGTACGCGAAGGGTGCTATACCTGCCACTCGCAGCAGGTGCGCCCGTTCCGTTCGGAGACCGAGCGTTATGGCGAATACGCCAAAGCCGGCGAATACGTCTATGATCACCCATTCCAGTGGGGCTCCAAGCGCAATGGACCCGACCTCTCCCGCGAGGGTGTGGTCAGCGGCCGCCAGTACAAGCCCAACTCCTGGCATTACAATCACATGCTGAACCCGCAGCGCCTCAATGAACAGTCGATCATGCCTGTTTACAAATGGCTGATATCCAATGATCTTGACATCTCCACCACCCCGCGAAAGATCCGGGTGATGCAGCAACTCGGGGTGCCGTATCCCGACGGGTTCGACCAGATCGCCAACGATGAACTGCTGAAGCAGGCTCGTGAAATAGCCGCCGACCTGAAGAGCCAGGGGATCGAGGTGGAACCGAACAAGGAGATCATCGCCATGATCGCCTACCTGCAGCGGCTTGGCAAAGACGTGCACGCCGCCGGGAATCCGACTGCCCATCTCACTGCGAAATAACCGGGTCCGATGCTGCGCGACATTTTCCGCTCGATCGGAGGCATCGAAAACTACGGGATCATCTCGACGGTGATCTTCGCGGTATTCTTCTTCCTGTTGACCCTCCATGCCGTGAGAAGGAAACGGGAAGAGATGGATGAATGCAGCCGCATGCCCTTCGACGACGGGCATAAGGAAATCAATGATCATAAAGAAAATCAATAAGATATATGGAAATCAATCAACATAAGAGCGTTGAAAAGGATGAAGTGACCGGCGATGTCCTGCTGTCGGGTCACGAATATGACGACATCCGCGAACTGGACAACAACCTTCCGAAATGGTGGGTGGGGCTCTTTCTGATCACCATCGTTTTTTCGGTGGCCTATGTGCTGATCTATGACATCCTACGGATGGCTCCTTCCCAGCAGGAGGAGTGGAAAACCGAGATGGCGGCTGCCGGGGGCGTTTCCTCCGGTCAGCCGTCGCCTGAAGCTGCGGCCAGCCTGGTGGCGCTTACCGACCAGGCCAGTCTGGATGCAGGTAAAACCATCTTCCTGAACCAGTGCAAAGTATGCCACCTCGAGGGCGGGCAGGGCCTGGTCGGTCCGAACCTGACGGATAACTTCTCCATCCATGGATGCAATTATGCAGATGTGGTCAACATCATCACCATTGGCGCGCCCGAGAAGGGAATGATCTCCTGGAAGGCTCAGCTTACCGGGACCCAGATCCAGCAGGTGGCCAGTTACATCATAACCCTGCGAGGCACCAATCCTCCGAATCCGAAAGTACCTCAGGGCGAGCCCTGCAAGTAAACGAATGGAAAAGGATGATCTCTCCGGTAGCTTCCGCGACCGGCTTTATACGATTGATGAAAGCGGGAAGCGGCTCTGGGTGTTTGCCCGGAAGCCGCGAGGCCCGCTGACTACCCGGAGGAATGTTATCGGCATCCTGCTGATGTCGTTCTTCTTTACTGCCCCCTTTATCCGGATCAACGGGCAGCCGTTGCTGCTGCTCGATTTTATGCATCGTACCTTCGTGATCTTCGGGGTGCAGTTTTGGCCCCAGGATTTCCACCTCTTTTTCATCGGGATGATCGCGCTGATCGTGTTCATCATCCTGTTCACCGCCACCTACGGCCGGCTTTGGTGCGGCTGGGCGTGCCCGCAGACCGTGTTCATGGAGATCCTCTTCCGGCGGATCGAATACTGGATCGACGGGAGTGCTCAACGTCAGAAGGAGTTGCGCGCCCGGAGCTGGAATGCCGACAAGATCTTCCGGAGGGTGCTGAAGCACGGGATATTCTACCTGATCGCTTTTATCATCGGCAATTATTTCCTGATGTACCTGATCGGGTCGGATGACTGGCTCAGGCTGGTCACGGAACCTCCCTCGCAACATGCAGCCGGCCTGACCGGGATGGTGATCTTTTCGTTCATCTTTTATTTTATCTTCTCCTGGTTTCGCGAACAGGTGTGCACCATCGTTTGCCCTTACGGGCGGTTGCAGGGCGTTCTGCTCGACCGGGATTCGGTCGTGATCTCCTACGATTACAACCGGGGCGAAGAGCGTGGCAGCCTGCGAAAAGGGGAGGACCGCAAACAGTCGGGTAAAGGTGATTGTGTCGATTGCGGGCTGTGCGTCGCGGTTTGCCCTACCGGGATCGATGTCAGGAACGGCACGCAGCTGGAATGTATCAACTGCGCCTGTTGCATAGATGCCTGCAACGAGACCATGCAACGGTCGGGATTCCGCCCCGGGTTGATCCGCTATGCCTCCGAAAAGATGATTGCGGAAGGGAAACCCTGGCATTTTACCTGGCGCTCTTCGTTTTATACGGCGGTTCTGGGAATCCTCCTGGCCGCGCTTACCTGGTTCCTGACCACCCGTAACCCGGTGGAAGCAACCGTGTTGCGTTCGCCGGGCATGCTTTTCCAGGAACAGGAGGGAGGCAGGATCAGCAACCTTTACAGCGTGAAGGTGGTCAATAAATCCGGCAGCGATCTAACCTTTGAGATCCGCGAACTTTCGGGTACGGCCACCGTCCAGGTGATCGGGAAACCCCCGATGGTGGCGAAACAGTCGCTCGGTGAGACCGTTTTCTTCCTGGTGGCTGATAAGGGAAAACTACACGGCAGCAAAACCGAAATGGAAATCGGGATCTTTTCCGGCGGCAAGATGCTGGACAAGACCCGTGCGACTTTTGTAGGACCTGAAAAATAACCCGTTATGAAATGGAACTGGGGAACGGGGATCTTCCTCTTTATCGTATTGTTTGTGGCTGCCTGCATCGCCTTTCTCATTTATTCGAGAAGTCAGATGTGGAGCCTGGTAGAGGATGATTATTACCCGAAAGAACTGCGTCACGAGGAGAAACTTGTGAAGATCCGCAATGCCAATGCCCTTATCGGGACGCTTGCAGTCAGGCTGGCGGCCGGTAACCTGGAAGTGGAATTTCCATCGGATTTCCGTGGTCAGCACCTTTCCGGACAGGTCTGGTGCTATCGTCCGTCGGATGAACGGATGGATATCCGGGTTCCCGTTGACCGCGACACGATGCTGGTTTACAGGATACCGGTTCAGCGGCTGAACCGCGGAAGGTATGTGGTGAAGGCGGAATGGAGTTGCAACGGCAGAGATTATTACGAGGAGAAAGATATCATGGTGCCGTAGGATGGATCTTTTACAGCCCCTGGTCATCGGATTGTTTGGAAGCGCCCACTGTGTCGGGATGTGCGGTCCTATTGCCCTGGCCTTGCCGCTGAAGGGCAACACCTGGGATAGCCGGCTGTTCAGCACGTTATTGTATAACCTGGGACGGTCGGTGACCTACTTCATCCTGGGCCTTGCCTTCGGCCTGGCCGGGATGGGGCTTCACATCTGGGGACTACAGCAGTGGGTGTCGATCGGGCTCGGTACGCTCATGATCCTCAGCGTCGGCTTTCCGTTGCTGGCCGGAAGCGGGCGGTACACCCGGCTGACCGACCGCCTCTATTCCGGCATCCGGAAAGGCTTCGGACGTTTCCTGGGATTGAGGACCTATGGTTCGCTCTTGGCGGTCGGATTGCTGAACGGACTACTGCCCTGCGGATTGGTGTACATCGCCCTGGCCGGGGCACTGGTCTCATCGGGACCGTTCGAAGGCGGGTGGCACATGCTGGTTTTCGGACTGGGAACGATTCCTGCCCTGCTGACGCTGACACTGGTAAAAAGTATGGCCGGTGCACGCGTTCGCGGGGTGCTCCGAAACGTCATGCCCTTCCTGGTACTGCTGATCGGTGTGTTGTTTGTCCTGCGCGGGATGAACCTGGGAATCCCTTACGTGAGCCCGAAAATGGAACCACAGGCCATCCATCGCACAGACACGCTTCAGAAACCCCGCTGCTGTCACTAGTGAATCCATGTTTTTGATATATTTGCCTATAATTAATCCATGCAGTACACGTATGATATAGTTCGCTTCTTCGCCTGTCGTAAGGAATGGCCGATCCCAACCGACCACTCGATCACTTGACCACTCGACCGCTCAATCACCCGACCACTCGATCACTTGACCGCTCGACCACTCGACCACTCGATCACTCAACTAACCCATCCTCAAAAACTAACCTAAAATCAAAAAGCCCATGAAAAAAGCAACCTATCTGATCCTTTCTCTCTTTACCATTACCTTCCTGATCACATCCTGCGGGGGCGGAAGCCAGCCTGCTGCCGATCAGCAGAATGCCGCGGTACAGCAAACCGGAATCCCGGCCGATATCCAGGCAATGATGCCGCGTGGCGAAGAGATCTACAAGACCAAATGTATTGCTTGCCACCAGCCAAATGGACAGGGACTCGAGAATATGTTCCCGCCGCTGGCCAATTCCGATTACCTGATGGCCGACAAAGTGCGTGCTGTAGCCCAGACCCTGAACGGATCGAAGATCGAGATGACGGTTAACGGGAAGAAATATACGCAGGAGATGTTGCCGCAGGTGGATACGAAGGAAGACGCCGTGGCGGTGATCAACTATGTGCTGAACAATTTCGGCAACAAGGGTGGCTTTGTGACCTTGGCGGAAGTCGCCAACGTGGAGATCAAGCCGCGCCCGGCAGCACCGGCAAAATGAGTGGACAGATAAACCGCAGGGATTTCATGCGTTCGGTGGCGGTGGCCGGGGCCGGCCTGGCTATCGGCACCGAACTGTTTGCTTCCGACCTGCCGGAGGCGATGCCCCTGCCTTCCGTTCCGGCGTCACCGGGCAAACCGATGGAGCGTGTGCGCATCGGCTTTGTCGGAGTAGGCCTGCAGGGCACCTCCCATGTGGAGAACCTGTTGAAAGTGGAAGGGGCGGAGATCGTGGCTGTGTGTGACATCGTGGAAAGCAAGGTCGCCAGAACCCAGGATATGATCGAAAAGGCGGGTTTCAAACGACCGGAAGGATACTCCCGCGACGAATACGACTGGAAACGGTTGTGCGAACGGCCGGATGTGGACCTGGTGTATAACTCCACTCCCTGGCAATGGCATGTGCTGATCAGTGTGTATGCGATGAACTGCGGAAAGCACGCTGCTACGGAAGTGCCAGCCGCCATTTCCCTCGACGGGTGCTGGGAACTTGTGGAGACCTCGGAGAAGACGGGGAAGTTCTGCATCATGATGGAGAACTGCAACTACGACAAGGTGGAGATGATGATCCTCAACCTCGTGAAGAAAGGGATGCTGGGCGATCTCGTTCACGCCCGTTGCGGATACTTGCATGACCTGAGATCCGTTAAACATGACATGCAGGGCGAAGGCGTGTGGCGCCGCGAATTCTCGATGCATGAGAACGGCGACCTTTATCCGACCCACGGGCTCGGGCCGGTGATGCAGTGCATGGATATCAACCGGGGCAACTATTTTGACTACCTCGTATCGATGGGATCGAAGACCCGGGGACTGCATGAATATGCCATCGCGCGGTTCGGTCAGGAAAGTTCCCAGGCGAGGGAGAAATTCGTGCTGGGAGATGTCGTGTCGACCCTGATCCGCACTATGAACGGTGAGACGATCCTGGTGACCCACGACACCAGCCTGCCCCGGCCATACAGCCGCGACATACTCGTTCAGGGCACGCGGGGGCTCGTCACCAAGTATCCGGAGCCCAAAATTTACATCGAAGGGGTTTCGAAGACTGATGATAAATGGGAACCCATCAACGATTACCTGAAGCAGTATCAGCATCCCATTTGGGAGGAACTGGAAACGGCCAGCACCGGTGCAGGCCATGGGGGAATGGATTACATCGAGGATTTCCGGCTGATCAATGCCCTGCGCAAGGGGATCGAGCCTGATATGGATGTGTACGATGCCGCCCTGATGAGTTCGGTTCGGATGCTGAGCGAGCGTTCGATCGCACGCCAGGGGAAGCCGGTCAGGTTCCCCGATTTTACCCGTGGTCGCTGGAAAACGCCACGAACACTTCCCGTGATGCAACCCACCCGCTGACGCATGATGCCGGTACTTCGTTTATTTACCAATATTAACCGCGCCGTGGCGATCGCCGCGGCGCTGCTTTTTTCGTTTCCTGCTTACATGACAGCGCAGGACCAGGCTGCCCGGTATTCCAACCGGGTCATCTCTGCCGAGTTGATGCGCTCGACCATCGCAGCCCTGTCGGCCGATTCGATGCTGGGACGTGCCACGCCCGGCCAGGGCCTCGATAAGGCAGCCGTTTTCATCGCAGGGAGATTCCGCGATGAAGGACTTAAAAAACTGAACGATAGTTGGTTTCAGGAGTTGGAGCAATGCTATCTCGACCTGGGAAATGATAACTTCCTGGTTCTCGTGGCAGGGCCGAAGGATACCTATTTTGCTGCGGGTATCGACTACATTCCGTTTTACTTCTCAGGAACCATGCCTGCCGAAGGCCAGGTCGTTTTTGCCGGTTACGGGATCACGGCCCCGGAGTATAATTACGATGATTACCATGATCTCGATGTCAATGGCAAGCTGGTCGTCATTCTCCGCCAGGAGCCGGGACAGACGAGGCCGGGGAAGGGACCTTTTCTTGGAGCTGAGATGACCGGGCATTCCGACCTGACGGTGAAACTGGCGAATGCAAAGGCACATGGAGCAAACGGCGTTATCGTGATCTCCGGTCCTCTTCAATATGCATCCTTCCAGCCCTATGGATCCCCGTGGCCGGCGTTGGCCGGATCTGCGCCGCAGGCTCAGAACCTGAGGATCACCCCTTGCGACGAGGAGAACAAGGAACTGCCCATGGTGCATGCCGGCGAAGCGGTAGTGCGGGCGCTTTTCGGAAATTCCGACAGCCTGCTGAACCTCCAGCGGCGCATCGAATCATCCATGAAACCCTGCTCTTTTCCGTTTCCGGGTAAGGCCATGGCGCTCCATGTCGGGCTCGTGAATAAGCCGCTGGGTGGCCGGAATGTGGTGGCTTTCATCGAAGGGTCCGACTCGTTACTGAGCAAGGAAGCCATCGTGATCGGCGGGCATTACGATCACATCGGGTACCGCACGAATGCCTGGCCGGGCTCCGATTCGATCTTCAACGGTGCCGACGACAACGCCTCCGGGACCAGCGGAATGCTTGCGGTGGCCCGGGCATTCGCATCCATGCCTCACCCCCCGAAACGCAGCGTGATCTTCATCGCTTTCGCAGGGGAGGAGCGGGGGATGCTGGGAAGCCAGACGTGGATTGACCATCCCCTGTGGCCCCTCGATAAAACCGTTGCCATGCTGAACCTGGATATGATCAGCCGGAACCATCCCGATTCCATCTATATCCTGGGAGCCAGGCAAAACCCGGGACTGATGAAGGTGATCCGCAAGGTGAACCGGGAGACTGCACTGAGCCTGGGACCGGGCCGGAGCCGCAAGATACCGGGAGGGTCTGATCATATCAGTTTTTTCCGGCGGGGTATCCCGGCGGTTTTCTTCTTTGCCGGTCTGCACGAGGATTATCATTCAGCCGCTGACGAAGCCCGTCGCACGGATGCGGTCAAGGCGGCCCGGGTGGCCCGGCTGGCTTTTCTGACGGCCTGGCAGATCGCCAACGAAGGCGGGCATTACCCCATCAAAAGATCTGGTTTCAGGCCGGAGTGAACAGGAGGAAGTGGAACTTCCAGGGCCCGAGCAGGACATATAGCCCGGGACCGGCGATTTCGTCTCCTTTTCTCCGGAAAAGATCACCGTGTACCGGATCGCGCAGATTCCATTCCTGCCCTTCCAGTGATTCATTATCAACGGGCACATGCCCCTGTGATTCCATCCCGGAGTAATTGACCACGATCAGGGCATGATCCGGTCCGTCAGACCAGCTCCAGGCAAGAAGGTTGTCGGATGTCGTATTACCCGACCAGCCGGTACACGGGCGGGATCGCCAGGTGCCGTCATGGAACAGGGGCTGCCGAAGGGTTTTGAGAAGTTTCAGATAAAACTCGCGAAGTTCCAGGTCCGGGGTCTCTTCCAGTCGCCGTGCCAGGAAGACCGGTACGCGGGTCTTTCGACCTTCCATCTGGCCTTCATGGAATAACCTTGCCCCGGGAAGCGTGGAGAAGATCATGGCTGCGGCCCGGTTCACCGGGGAAGGAAAAGCCTCAAGGTGCCTGGGTTCGTCGTGGTTTTCAATGAACCTCACGAGTTTCGTCTGGTATTGTGTATCGGCTACGAGGTGGTCACGGATGCTTCCCGGATCAAGGTGCCGGAGACGGTCATACAGCCGTTTATCATAGCAGTAATCGAATCCCAGTTGTTGCAGATCATATTCCGTATCCCAGTAAGCTTCAGCAATAAAGAGAAAGCCGGGGTGATTGCGTTTTACCCCCGGGATCAACTCTTCCCAGAACTCGAGCAGAGGTTCCCTCCCCGCTTTTTCTCCCCACGTAAGGGCAAAGATCCTGTTCAGCAGGAGCATAGCCATATCGCACCGGAGGCCGTCGCACATGCCGGCAACCTGCCGGAGGGTATAGGACATCCGTGCCCTCAGCACAGGGTGAAAGGCGTTGAGCTGAAGAACATCCTGCCAGGCCGGGTAGTTCGGATCTTTTCCGCAGGCGAGGATCGCTCCGTTCAGGCGAACCCAGCTTGCCGGGTCCTTCGCAAGGTCATCCCCTGTCCCGTTAATGAACAGGGAGAGGTCTTCATCCAGCCAGGGATGATCATGTGCCACATGATTCGGTACAAAGTCGAGGAGCAACCGGATCCCGCGCCGGGCCAGTTCTTTCCTGGCAACGGCGAGTGCTTCATTGCCGCCGAACTGCGAATCAACGATATAGTTCCGGACGCAGTAAGGCGAACCGATATTGTCGGACGGGGTAAAATCGGGGAGGGCCTGGCGAAAATCCTGCAGGTTCCCCGGATTGGATCCGGAAATTCGGATGCCGGCAGGGCTTCGTTCCCAGACTCCCATGAACCAGACCGCATCGACCGGAATCCAGGCGAGGGAATCCCATACCTCTTCCGGGACCCTGTCGAAGGTGACGGGGTATCCCTGTTGCCGGCTCAGTTCCCCAAGCCAAACAGCAGTATTGATCTCGTAAATGACGGGATTCTTCTTCCAGTGCTCCATTCCGCGGGGATCAGTCCATTTTTTTCCAGCGATCCAGTGTTTCCCGGATGAATCCGGTGATCTGCTGATGTTCCTCCTTGCCGCTTCCCGACACACGGATGGGAGCTCCGAAGGCCATCCTGACGGGTCTTTCCCGGTTAATGGGGCCCAGGTAAGAGGAGAACCGCCCAAACCCCCAGAAATCGGTTTTCAGCGCAATGGGGATCACCGGGACGCCGGTTCGTGCTGCCAGTTTGGTTCCCAGTGAGTTGAAATCCTCCGGATGGAATTCCTTCCGGCGGGTTCCTTCCGGAAAAATGACGATGGAGATCCCTTTTTCCAGGATCTTCGGTCCCTCTTCCATGATGATTTTCAGATCTTCCCGGGGATTTGACCGGCTGAGAACGATGGGATTTCGCGATCGCATGACATCGCGGAAAGCCCAATGCTCCACCAGTTCCCGTTTCACCACGAAGGTGATGTCCTTGATCGGTTGCAGGATGCCGGGCAGGATCATCGTTTCAAGGGTGCTCATGTGGTTGCTGAGGAAGAGAACGGGAGAGGGGCTGTTCCTGACCTGGTCGAGCTCTTCCAGGTGGATCCGGCCACCGCAGCGCTCAACGCTGGTAAAGATGTCGTGTGATGAATCGATCCACGCCCGGTTGTCGTACAGACCCTTGAGCGCCCGGCTGCGTGATGTAAAAACCGTTTTCAGGAACAGTCCTGTAAAGACAAAGCGGGAATGAAACAAAGCCTTGTTCAGCCAGAACTCCGGCGCATCCCCGGGCGTATGATATTCATTGTTAGCGGTTATCTCAACTCTCATAGGTAAGCTCTTCACTCTTCAACCTTCACTTCCGGATCGTACCATCCTGCGTACATGTTGTAGTTGCGGGAGATGCGGTTCACCTGCCCCTCAAGAAGGGCAGGATCAATGTCTTTCACTTTTCGGGCGGGGAGTCCGGCCCAAACCTCGCCTGAGCCCACCACCGTGCCTTCGGTCACCACGGCACCTGCTCCGACGATGGAGTTGCTGTGGATGACGGCACCGTCCATGACGATCGCGCCCATGCCGATGAGAACGTTGTCGTGGATGGTGCAGCCATGAATGATCGCATGGTGAGCGATGGACACGTTGTTTCCAATGGTGACCGGGGCTTTCTGGTAGGTACAGTGGATGATGGCCCCGTCCTGGATATTGACATTATGGCCGATGCGGATGGAGTGGACATCGCCGCGTACCACTGCATTGAACCAGACGCTGCAGTCGTCACCCATCACGACATCGCCCGTGAGTGTAGCGTTATCGGCCAGGAAACATCCCTTGCCCATCGTTGGCGTCGTGCCTTTTACTGATTTGATGTATGCCATTGCTTGTCTTTTTCATCTCCACCCCGTCATGGTGCGGTGCGGGGATAATCG
>DAONFN010000021.1:0-15823 GCA_035403625.1 Bacteroidales bacterium | reverse complement strand
GACTGCTGACTGCTGACTGCTGACTGCTGACTGCCGACTGCCGACTCCCCGCCTCACCTGCCGGGTACAAACTCATACGCGCCCAGCGCGGGCGGATTTCCCCGCTGATTTCCGTTGATATCAAATGGAATCCCTGCTTCTTTGCCGGCGCCGATGGCTGGGGAGAGGGTATCGATTGAGTAATTGAGCACGGAAGGATCGACAAAGAGCGGATCTTTATTGACCAGGCAGTTGATGTAACGCTGGGGGTTGGTAGTGGAAAGGCGGGTCTTCAGGATGGCGTGGTCGAAGAGGCATTCAAAAGGCGTTCCGGCAACCGAATCGAGGCCGATCTCGCCGTCGTTCACGCCATAGATGATCGTGTTGATGAAATCGGCCCGTACCAAAGGGTTTGCGACTTTATTCCCGAGTGTGTCGTATCCGTAATTGCTCAATGCGATGGAAGGTCCGTTGCGCACCGAAGCCGACCAGTAGTTGCCCACGGTGAGGTGTTTGAATTCATAATCGCCGCCGTACGTAAGATCAAGACAGCGTTGTCCGCAATCCCCGATCACACAGTTGACGGAACGGATGGCGGATCCCCAGGCATAAATGCCGTAGCCGGCCATGTTGCGGATGATGGTGTTGCTGATATCCAGCATCGGGGCCCCGGAGGTGCCGGTGGAGTCGAGGGCTAACCCGAAGTAACCGTTCCTGATGACTGCATAGTTGATAACATGGTCGCGGCTTCCCTTTTCGAGGTAGATACCACCCCACTGGCCAGGAAGGTCCTTGTAGTAGGGATCGAGACGGTCGCCCTGGAACCGTACGGGATGATCGCGGGTGCCGGGGATCTTCAGGGTGGAACCGTAGGACAGATACATCGAGGCGTCCTTGTGAAAATAGATCCGGGCGCCGGGCATCACGGTCAGCGTTGAGTTGGTGTCGATTCGCAGCGAACCGTAGATGACATGCGCTTTGAGGCTGTCCCAGGTGATGTTCCCCGACAGTGACTTTTCCCGGTAAAAGATGGCATCCCTTCCCCAGGCGACGAGTTTCACCTGCTGGCTGGTGCCGTTGGTCAGAAACTGGATGGAATCAGACACCACGAAAGGAGTGCTGAGGTTTTGCGGATCAACCGTCACCCGGACAAAGATGAAGAGGGAGTCCTTCCCGGGAATCTCGACATTGGAGACGGACGCAGCGGCTGTTCCATTGATGTTGAGGCTATAGTTTGAGGTACTGCCCCCGGCCAGCCGGATGCTGGAAACCTTCACCTTGCTTGTGTTGCGGTTGTAAACGATCAGCCGCTGGGTGATCGATCCCACGCTGGGAAACACTGTGTCGAAGAAAACGGTATCGGTCGAAAAGGCCAGTTCCCGTCCGGGGGTGCTGTCGATCTTGTCGTGCATGCGGCATGAAGTGAGGAAGGCGGCCGGAAGCAGAACGGCGATCAGCCAAAAAAGAATGGAACGGGGTTTGGACATGTCGGGATTACGTAAGGGCAACAAAAGTACGGATTTCGAAGTTTCTAACAGATAACCGATAAAAGCGCGGAAAATTGTACCTTTGCAGATCGATTTTCAGACCTGTCACGGATGTACCAACAGGAAATTCAGATACAATGAGTTATATCAATTTTGACAAGAGCCAGCTGGTCAACCTGGAGTATTCCCTCAACCGGGAATTGCTGCGTTCGAACCGGGCCGGATCTTATGCAAATTCGACCATAGCGAACTGCAACACGAGGAAGTATCATGGGCTACTCGTTACGCCGCAGCCCGGGATCGACAACGAGAATCATGTTTTGCTCTCGGCGCTCGATGAAACGATCATCCAGATGGAGGCAGAGTTCAATCTCGGGCTTCACAAGTATCCGGGAGGAATTTACAATCCCAAAGGGCACAAATACCTGCGTGATTTCGTTACCGAGCCCTATCCTAAGATGACCTATCGTGTGGGTGGAGTCATCCTGACCAAGGAGATGGTCTTTACCACCCGCGAAGACCGGATGATCATCAAGTACACCCTGGAAGATGCGCACTCACCCACGCGGCTGCGTCTCAAACCATTCCTGGCGTTCCGCAATATCCATGCACTCAGCCACGAGAACATCTTTGCCGATAAAAAATACGAAGAGGTTCCCGGCGGCATCCGGGTGCGAATGTACCAGGGCTATACCGACCTGTTCATGCAGTTGTCGAAGGATCATGAATATACGCATGTTCCCGATTGGTATTACAAGATCGAGTACCAGGAGGAGATGGAGAGGGGGTACGAGTATCAGGAAGATCTTTATATTCCGGGATTCTTTGAGCTGGAAATTCAGAAGGGAGAAAGCGTCTATTTTTCGGCGGGGATCAAACAGATCGCCCCGGCCCAGATGAAGCGGGCATTCAACGCCGAACTGGAGAAGAGAATTCCCCGCAACAATTTCGAGAACTGCCTGATCAATGCCGCGCAGCAGTTTATCATCCGGAAAGACCGGGGCATCGAGGTGGTTGGTGGTTTTCCCTGGTTCGGCCGCATGGGCCGGAGCACGTTCGTTTCGCTGCCCGGGCTCACCCTGGTCACCGGCGATTATCCCACCTGTAAAGCGGTGATCGACACGATGGTTGCTGAGATGAAGGGACCCTTTTTCCCGGTTACGGGAAGCGGTAGTACCGCTATTTACAGTTCGGTCGATACCTCCCTGTGGTTTTTCTGGACGCTCCAGCAGTATGCCGCCTTTACCGGGTCCCTGAAGACGATCTGGAAGAATTATGGCAAAAAGATGAAGCTGATCCTTGAGGCCTATCGCGACGGGACAGATTTCAATATCCGGATGGACGAAAGCGGGTTGATCACAGCCGGTGTTCACGGGCTGGCGCTGACCTGGATGAACGCTATATCCAACGGCAAACCGGTAACGCCCCGCATGGGCAAGGCCGTTGAAGTCAACGCTCTTTGGTACAATGCGATATGCTTCAGCCTGGAGGCAGCGGCTGCGGGCGGCGACAAGGACTTTCAGAAGGAGTGGGGCGGACTGGCTGAAAGGATACCCGGGAGTTTCCTGGAGACCTTCTGGAACCCAGAAAAACGCTACCTCGCCGATTATGTGGATGGCGCCTATAAAGACTGGACTGTCAGACCCAACATGGTCATCGCCACCTCACTGCCCTACAGCCCTGTGCCGGAAGAGATCCGGAAAGAGGTCCTGAGCCGGGTCAAGCAGGAGTTGCTGACCCCCCGCGGAGTTCGGACCTTGACTCCCAAGAGTCCCGTATTCAAGGGTCTCTATGCCGGGAACCAGAATGAACGGGAAGCCGCGTACCACCAGGGCTCTGTTTCGCCGTGGCTGCTGGGTCATTTTGTGGAAGGGTACCTCCGGATCCACGGAAAGAGCGGACTTTCGCTGATAAAATCGATCTATTCGGGCTTCGAACCGGTGATGACCGAGCATGGGATCGGCACCATCTCGGAGTTGTACGACGGCGACCCGCCGCATGCCGGCAAGGGCGCTATTTCGCAGGCTTCATCGGTGGCTGAACTGCTGAGGATCAGTTATCTTATAAAGAAATATAGTTAGTTGTGAGTGGTGGGGAAGGGTGTAGGAGTGGGTGTGATAAAAATCGTAAATCGGAAATCGGAAATCGTAAATCGTAAATCGTAAATCGAATGCGTGTACTAATGTTTGGGTGGGAGTTCCCGCCCCATATCACCGGAGGGCTGGGCACGGCCTGTTTCGGGCTCACCAAAGGGCTCGTGAAGGCTGGTGTCGACGTCATCTTCGTAGTGCCCAAAGCTTACGGGGACGAAAGCCAGGAGGGTTTCCGGCTGGTGAACGCCAGCGATGTTACGATCGACTTCAGGAACGTTGACCGGGAGAAGTACCTGGAACGGATCCAGTTCATGGAGATCGATTCAAACCTGGTCCCATACCTCGACCCCGAAGAGTTTGAACGGATCATGACTACGGAGGAAGTGAAGGAGAAGAAGGGAAAACAATCGGTATTCTCGAAACGGTTCACCTTTTCGGGAAAGTACGGGGTAAACCTCATGCAGGAAGTTTCGCGGTACGCCCTGGTGGCCTCTTCGATTGCGGGCAACCATTCTTTCGAGGTCATTCATGCGCATGACTGGCTGACCTACCCGGCCGGGATTGCGGCCAAAAAGATCTCAGGAAAACCCCTGGTGGTCCATGTTCATGCGACAGAATTCGACCGTTCGGGCGAGCATGTGAACCAGCCGGTATATGATATCGAGCGGCAGGGCATGACCGAGGCCGATCTGGTGATCACCGTCAGCAACCTGACCCGCCAGATCGTGATCGACCGTTACGGCATCGCACCCGAAAAGGTGATCACGGTGCACAATGCCGTCGAGCCGGTCGAACGTGCCGACCTGGGTGAAGTCAGTAAAAATGTCAAGGAAAAAATCGTCACCTTCCTGGGCCGGATCACCTACCAGAAGGGTCCCGATTATTTCGTGGAAGCGGCCTACAAAGTCCTGCAACGCGACCCGAATGTGAGGTTCGTCATGGCCGGGTCGGGCGACCTTCTCAACCGGATGGTCCGCCGCGTGGCCCAGCTGAAGATCGCCACGAAATTCCATTTTACCGGCTTCCTGGCAGGCCCCGAGGTGGACACGATGTTTGCGATGAGCGATGTTTACGTGATGCCTTCGGTTTCCGAACCCTTCGGCATCTCCCCGCTCGAAGCCATGCGCTCCAACGTCCCGGTGGTTATCTCCAAGCAATCGGGGGTGGCGGAAGTGCTGAAACACGCCCTGAAGGTCGACTTCTGGGATGTCGATGCGCTCGCCGATGCCATCTGGGGCATCCTGCATTATGAGGGACTGAGCAAGATGTTCATCCGTTACGGGAAAGAGGAGGTCGATAACCTTATCTGGGAAAATGCCGCCGTAAATATTTTAGATGTGTATAAACAAGCTGTAATCCGTTGATCATATGAGGTCCATCTGCTTATATTTCCAGGTCCACCAGCCGTATCGCCTGCGGACCTACCGGTTTTTCAACATCGGGCAGGATCATTACTACTATGACGATTATCAGAACAGGCATCTTATCAAGAGAATCGCTGAGAAATCCTACCTGCCTGCCAACAACCTGATACTGGAACTGATCAAAGAATACGGCTCGGCGTTCAATGTCGCTTTTTCCATTTCGGGAACTGCGTTGGACCAGCTCGAAGCTCACGCCCCTGAAGTGATCAGGAGTTTCCGTCAACTGGCCGACACGGGGCAGGTGGAGTTCCTGGCGGAGACTTATGCTCATTCGCTCTCTTCCCTCAGCAACCGCGAGGAGTTTATCCGGCAGGTGGAACTGCATGCCTCCCGCGTGGAAGATCTCTTCGGCAAGCGCCCGTCGACCTTCCGGAATACTGAATTGATCTATTCGGATACCATCGGCGAAACCGTTGCCGAAATGGGTTATCACACCATGCTAACGGAAGGCGCCAAACATGTGCTGGGCTGGAAGAGTCCGAATTACATGTATTGCAACAACATCAACCCGAAACTCAAGGTGTTGCTCCGGAATTTCCGTCTCAGCGACGATCTCAGTTTCCGGTTCTCGAACCAGGACTGGTCAGAATGGCCCCTGACCACCGACAAATTTGTTTCCTGGCTCAACAAGATCGACCCGAAAGAGGAGGTGGTCAATCTTTTCCTCGATTATGAAACGATCGGCGAACACCAGTGGAAGGAAACCGGGATATTCGACTTCTTCCGCCATCTTCCCGCAGCGGTCTTTTCGGGTACCAATTTCTCCTTCAACACCCCCGAACAGATCTATCACAACCTGCAGCCGATATCGGCGATTTCAGTGCCCTATCCCATTTCCTGGGCCGACGAAGAACGCGACCTTACCGCCTGGCTTGGAAACGAGCTTCAGGACGAAGCGTTCGGAAAACTGTATTCGTATGCTTCTAAAGTTCAGGCCTGCAAAGACCCTGAAATTCTCAAGGACTGGCTGTACCTGCAAACCAGCAGCCACTTCTATTATATGTGCACCAAATGGTTCTCGGCAGGGGAAGTTCACCGTTATTTTAATCCTTACGGCACCCCTTACGAGGCTTTCATCAATTACATGAATGTGTTGTCGGATTTCATGATCCGGGTGGATGAATCCATTGCCCATGCGGATGAACCCGCTGAACCGGCTCCGGTGAAGAAAGCCACTCCCGTCAATGTGGTGGCTGCTCCAACCGGACCAAAAACCCGGAAAACATCCGGCAAGGCGGTGAAAAAAGCCACCGTAAAAAAGGCTCCGGCAAAAAAGGTACCGGCAAAAAAGACGCCTGTCCAGGCAGACGCCGGTAAGAAGGTAACGGCAAAAAAAACAGCCGCCAGTTCAAGCACCGGAAAGAAGGCCACTGCAGTAAAACAAACAGCCGCTAAAGCCGGTACCGGTAAAAAAGTTGCGGCAGCAAAGAAATCAGTCAAAAAAGGTAAATAATCTATGGCATTGAAAGATAAACCCCTGCTGGTCCCCGACTACCTGCTGGAGACCAGTTGGGAGGTATGTAATAAAATCGGAGGAATTTACACGGCCATTGCCACCAAGGCAAACCTGCTGGCAGAGGAACTCAAGGACAATTACATTCTCATCGGACCCGACGTTTGGAAGGAGACCCACCAGAACCCTGAGTTCATCGAAGATAAATTCCTTTTTAAATCCTGGCGGGAGGCCGCTACGGCCGAAGGACTGCGGATCAAAGTCGGGCGATGGAACATCCCGGGTAAGCCGGCGGTCATCCTGATCGACTTCACTCCTTATTTTCCGGAGAAAGATAAAATTTTCGCCCATTTCTGGGAACATTACAAACTGGACAGCCTGTCGGGCGACTGGGATTATGTGGAACCCGCACTTTTCGGATACGCAGCAGGCAAGGTCATTGAGAGTTTTTACAATTTCAATATCTCCTATCACGATAAGATTGTAGCCCAATTCCACGATTGGGTTACCGGGACAGGGATCCTCTATTTGAAAGAGTACCTGCCCCAGGTGGGAACCGTTTTCACCGCTCATGCTACGGTTGTTGGCCGGACCATCGCTGCCAATGGACTGCCGTTGTACAAGAACCTCGAGAACTACGGGGCGGAAGCCATTGCCCGGCAGTTCGGGGTTGCGGCCAAATATTCGCTGGAACGGCTTACCGCACATGAAGCCGATTATTTTACCACCCAGTCGCAGGTCGTCAACAACGAATGCCGGCAGTTTCTTGAAAAAGAGGCGGACCGGCTCACCCCCAATGGCTTCGATGATTCCTGGGTCCCTTCGAAGGAGGTATTCAACCAGAAACGTTCCGATGCCAGGAAAAAGCTCATCGAGGTGGCAGGCGCCCTCACCGGGACCACTTTCAAGAAAGATACGATCTTTCTTCTGAGCAGCGGAAGAAGCGAGTTGCGTAACAAGGGCCATCTCCTGTTCATCGACGCGTTAGCCAGGCTCAACGCACAATCAAAGCTTACCCAGGACATCGTGGCCGTGGTTGCGGTGCCCGCCGTCCAGACCATCCCGAAGAAAGACCTGGCCGAACGGCTGAATTCGGGAAATTACGGACAGCCGCGCCCGGACGAGTATTGCACCCACACACTGGATGAACCGGAAAATGATGCCATTCTCCAGCGTATCAAATCGGTGGGACTGAAAAATCGCCCTGAAGACCGCGTCAAGGTTGTGTATGCACCTACCTATCTCAATGGGTCCGACGGGATATTCAACCTGAATTACTACGACCTGCTGATCGGGTTCGACGGGACTGTTTTCCCATCGTACTATGAACCCTGGGGGTACTCTGCCCTGGAAAGCCTGTCGTTCCATATTCCTACCATCACGACCTCGGTTTCCGGATTCGGTCACTGGATCAGGAGTCTGTACCCATCACTGAAGGATTGTACCGCCGTGATTGACAGGAATGACGACAACGATGATCAGGTGATTGATGATATCGTCAGGCACATCCTGAGTTGCAGCAGCAAATCGGAGCAAGAGATCATCCGGTCGCGAATCAAGGCCTACGAGATCTCGCGCACAGCCCTCTGGAAGAACCTGATCATCAACTTCCGCGAAGCATACTCCGAAACGCTTGAGATCACCGCTTCACGGGCCGAGTTGTATGCCGGTAAGCAACCCTTGCTGTCGGCACCCGTGCCCCGTTGCGCCATCGAACGGCCCGACTGGAGAAAGGTACTTGTACAACCGCATTTGCCTGAGAACCTCGAAGGGCTTGAACGACTGGCAAAAAATCTCTGGTGGTCCTGGAATTTCGAAGGGTCTGAGCTCTTTGAGATGATCAGCAAGCAGCGCTGGTATGAGCTGAAATTTAATCCGATAGCCCTTATTGAGTCGCTGTCGTTCAACGAGTTGCAGGACCTGAGCGCAAACGAAAAGTTTGTCACGAAGCTCGCAAAAGTAACCGCCGCCTTCGATGCCTATATGGCCAAGGCCTCGCACAAGCCGAAGGAGCAGGTGGCCTACTTCAGCATGGAATATGGCCTGCATGACACCCTCAAGATATTTTCGGGCGGGCTTGGGATGCTGGCCGGTGATTACCTCAAGGAGGCCAGCGATTCGAACTGTAACATCGTGGGTGTCGGCCTTTTATACCGGTACGGGTACTTTACCCAGAGCCTCTCGGTTTACGGCGACCAGATTGCCAGTTATACGCCCCAGAAATTCACCCATCTTCCGCTGGTTCCGGTTCGCGACGGGAAAGGCAACTGGCTGAAGGTCACCTTTGCCCTGCCCGGTCGCACCGTTTATGCCAAGATCTGGTGTTGCGATGTCGGCAGGATTCCTCTCTACCTGATGGATACGGATATTGAGGAGAACGACGAAGCCGACCGCAGCATCACCCACCAGCTTTACGGGGGTGACCTGGAAAACCGGTTGCGCCAGGAGATGCTGCTGGGCATCGGGGGGATCCGGATGCTGGAGTTGCTCGGGATCAATCCGGAGTTATACCACAGCAACGAGGGTCATTCTGCCTTTATCGGGCTGGAACGCCTGAAAAACCTGATTCAAAGGGAGAAGCTTACGCTTGCCCAGGCCATCGAGGTGGTCAGATCATCCACCCTGTTTACCACCCACACGCCCGTTCCGGCCGGCCATGATACCTTTACCGAGGACCTCCTGAGGCGATATCTTTCGCATTACCCCGAGCAACTCGGGCTGAAATGGGAGCAGTTCATGAATCTCGGCAGGATGGTCGACTTCGATGTCACCGAGAAGTTCTCCATGAGTGTCCTGGCCGCCAAACTTTCCCAGGATATCAACGGCGTCAGCCGGATCCACGGGCGGGTCACGAGAGAGATGTTCGCCAAGCTTTACGCGGGGTATTACCCTGACGAACTGCACATTGGGTATGTCACCAACGGCGTGCACCTGCCCACCTGGACGGCCAAATCGTGGCAGCAGCTTTACCGCAAGGAATTCGGAGAAGGTTTTGTCAAAGATCAATCGGATCCGCGCAACTGGAAAGCCATTCACAAGGTCGCCGATGAGACGATCTGGAACCTCCGGATGAAGCAGAAGGCACAAATGACCGATTACCTCCTGCAGCACCTCCGTTCGGACATGACGCACCGTCACGAAAACCCGAAACTTCTTTTCAAGATCCGGGAAGCATCTAATCCAAAGGCGCTTACGATTGGATTCGCCCGTCGTTTCGCTACCTATAAACGGGCGCACCTGCTCTTCTCCAACCTTGACCGCCTTGCCCGCATTGTCAACAATAAGGAGAGACCGGTACAGTTTCTTTTCGCCGGGAAAGCACACCCAAATGACAAGGGAGGGCAGGAGCTGATCCGGAAGATCTACGAAATATCGCACATGCCCGAATTCCTGGGGAAGGTGTTCTTCTTCGAGAATTACGACATGGAGCTGGCCAAATACCTCATCCGCGGGGTGGATATCTGGCTCAACACGCCAACCCGGCCGCTCGAAGCCTCCGGAACCAGCGGGGAGAAAGCCGTCATGAACGGGGTGGTCAACTTCAGTGTGCTCGACGGATGGTGGGCTGAAGGATACCGGCCGAACGCCGGGTGGGCATTGGAGGAGCAGCCGACCTATGATAATTCTCAGTTCCAGGATGAACTCGATGCAGAAATGATCTATACCATTCTCGAAGAGGAGATCATCCCGCGGTATTTTGACCTTGATTCGCACCAGGTCCCGGTCAAATGGATATCCTACATCAAGCACACCATCTCGGATATTGCGCCCCATTTCACCATGAAGAGGCAGCTCGATGATTATATCAGGCAATACTACAAACCGCTGTCGCAGCGGACCAAGCTGATGACGGCCAAGAATTTCGAAATGGCCAGGCACATAGCGAGCTGGAAACGTAAAGTCATCCGGGGATGGGAAAGCATAGAAGTTGTTTCGATGGATACCCCGGACTCGACGGTCAGGCCGCTTTCCCTGGGTGAACCTTTCCGGGCGGAGATTGTACTCGACCTCAACGAACTTTCGGGAACCGATATCGGGGTGGAGGTTCTTTTCGGAAGAAAGGTAAATGACGAAGTCAAGGAACTTATGTACAAAGAGGAGATGGTGATGACCCGGACGGAAAAGAACCTGGTCACCTTCAGTTGCGATATTCAGATCGAACATGCCGGGGTGTATGACTTTGCCTTCAGGATGTTCCCGAAAAATCCGCTCCTCCCGCACCGGCAGGATTTTGGCCTGGTGCGATGGTTTTGATAAATCCATTTATTCATTTGAAAATCAACACGTAAATAGAATATGAAGCTTTTGGAAGGAAAAACCGCCCTCATTACGGGGGCCAATCGAGGGATCGGAAGGTCGATCGCCCTGAAATTTGCGGAACATGGCGCCAACGTAGCGTTTTCGGATATCCAGTACAATGATGAGTCAAAACAGCTGGAGCAGGAGATAGCCGCGTTCGGCGTGATGGGAAAAGGATATGCATCCGATGCCAGCTCGTTTGAAGACAGTGAGAAACTCATTGCCCAGGTAGCAGCCGATTTTTCTACGATCGATGTACTGGTCAACAATGCCGGGATCACCCGCGATAACCTGCTGATGAGGATGTCGGAACAGGACTGGGACCGGGTGATCAATGTGAACCTGAAATCCGTATTCAACCTGACCAAGGCGATCCAGCGCATCATGATCAAACAGCGTTCGGGATCTATCGTCAATATGAGTTCGGTGGTCGGGGTGGAAGGTAACGGCGGCCAGTCCAACTACTCCGCCTCAAAAGCCGGGATCATCGGCTTTACCAAATCGATCGCCCAGGAGCTGGGTTCGCGAAACATCCGGTGCAACGCCATTGCTCCCGGATTCATCGAAACGGAGATGACGGCCCGCCTGCCCCAGGATGTCAGGGAAAACTGGATACAGGATATCCCGCTGAAACGCCCGGGAACGCCCGACGACGTAGCCAACCTGGCCCTGTTCCTGGCCAGCGACCTCAGTTCCTATGTAACCGGACAGGCGATAACGGTTTGCGGCGGAATGCACACCTGATCGCAACAACCGACAAATATTTTCACCCTTGGGAATACTCACGGAATATCCGATTGGCCTGGCCCTGCTCTGCCCGTTGTTCGGCGCTCTTTATGCTGTTGCCCTTTACTACCACGATGTAAAACTGGGATTGAAACAGAATACCCACCGGGTGATGTTTGCGTTCCGTTTCCTTTCAGTAACGGTCATCTCTTTTCTGCTCCTGAACCCGTTGATCCGCGAATCCCGGAAGATCGTCGAGAAACCCATCGTCATCATCGGAGTCGATAATTCGAAGAGCATGGTTATGGGCGCTGATTCGGCCGACCTTCGCCGGAACCTTCCGGCCGCCGTAAAAGCGTTGTCGGAAAAGCTGGAGAAAAAGTGCGATGTCAGGATCTACTCGTTCGGAAATACACTGGAAAACGGTTTTGACGGATCGTTCCGGGGATTGAAAACGGACATGTCCTCTTTCTTCCATGAGGTGTCGTCGCGCTACGCCAACCGGAATGCCGCCGCTCTGGTACTGGCCGGAGATGGAATCTATAACCAGGGTGTCGATCCCTACTATGCCGCCCGGGGTATTTCCTACCCGATCTATACCGTGGCCGTCGGAGATACCGCGATCCGGAAAGATGCGATCATCCGCAAAATACTGGTCAACCGTACGGTTTACAAAGGCGATAAATTCCCTGTGGAGGTGCTGGTCGAACTGGATAAATGCCAGGGAACCACCCGGAAACTCTCGCTCTCCCAGGGAGGAAAGGCTATTGACTCGAAAGAGATCAGAGCCAATGGCGACCGGGTGATGCAGAAGGCCGGATTCCTGCTTGAAGCCAAGGAAACCGGCATCGTCCGGTACACCGTTACCCTCGGGGAGGTTGAAGGGGAGCGCAGCGTCATCAATAATACCGCGTCGTTTGTGGTCGAGGTGCTTGACCAGCGGCAGAAGATTGCGATCATTTGCGATGCACCCCATCCTGACATCACCGCCATCCGGCAGGCCATCGAAGGATCCTCCCACATGGAGGCCGAGCTGATCCGGGTGGATGCCCTTCCGAATTCCTTTGAAAAGTATGACCTGGTGGTGCTGAACCAACTTCCGTCGGTAACCAGCCTGGCCAGTCTCGACCCGCTTCTCCGATCCCGCATTCCCCTGCTTTTCATCATTGGCCCGCAAACCGACCTGAATGCCCTGAACCGCCTCAACCAGGGACTTGTCATTAATTCGGCGAAAAACAGCTTTGCCGAATCCCAGCCGGTATTCAGTGATGATTTCCCCCTGTTTACCCTCAACAAGAATGAGGTGACGCTGTTCAACGACTTCCCCCCGCTGCAATGCCCGTTCGGCACCTACCAGTACAGCCCGCTTTCGCAGACCCTTTGTGCACAGAAATTCGGCAACATCGCCACGCATACCCCGATGATCCTTTTCACCCGGGTGGGGGAAAAGAAAGTCGGATTCATTACCGGGGAGAATATCTGGCGCTGGAGGATCTCCTGTTATATCAAGCAGAATACCCATGAGGCGTTCGACCTGCTCATCGACCGGATGGCCCGGTATCTGGCCACCCGGGAGGATAAAAGCTTTTTCCGCATCCGGGTCGGAAACCGCATTGCCGAAAGCGAGCCGGTGGAGATGGAGGCTGAATTATTCAATCCTTCCTATGAGCTGATCAATGAGCCCGATATCAACCTGACCATCACCGACCAGCAGGGGAAGAATTACCCGTTTGTGTTCAGCCGGACCACCCGTTCTTACTACCTGAACGCGGGTCTGTTCCCGGTAGGCGAGTACTCTTACCAGGCTGTCGTAAAGGTGGGCAACCAGGTTTACAGCCAGTCGGGGAGATTCTTCGTCGAACAGGTGAACCTGGAAAGTTCCAACCTGGTGGCCGATCACAACCTGCTGTACCGGATCGCAGCCTCCCATGACGGGAAAATGGTGCCCCGCGACAGTATGACCACGCTAGCCGACAAGATCCTGGCACGGGAAGACCTTCGTTCGGTCTCCATCCGGCAAGATAAAATGTCGGACCTGGTTGGAAATCCCTGGCTGTTTGCAGTCATCATTCTCCTGCTCGCTGCCGAGTGGGTGATAAGAAAGAGGGAAGGTTTGTAACCGATTGGGAATTACAGATCTCGCTTGACCATTACCCAGTAAACAATTCCCAGCATCAGAATCGCGTAACCGGCCGGGATCAGGCACCCGGAGAGGGTTAAGGAATCTTGCAAATGCAACCCCATCACCTGTTTCAACACGGGGATGGCCGGGTATTCGGTGATGCTGATCACGGTGTTCACTGGCAGGTATTTTGAGATGTTGTTCTCAAAGACCAGCGGACTCTTCAGGAAATAATAAACGATCGGTTCAATGATCAGCGAATAAAGGGTGAAGATGGCGATGGACAGCCCCGTATTTCTCAGCAGGAACCCACAGAAAAGGGCGAACACCTGGAAGGTGAGCATCGTCATGAAAAAGCCCAGGATAAAGATCGATTTGTCGAAGATCAACCCGGCGGTGATTTCGGACGTATTCGCAATGCCGATGATCAGCGTGCCGATCGCCAGCAACACCGTCATCACGAAGGAAAAGAGGAAGATGATCATCAGCTTCGATACCAGGATCTCCCCTTTGCTCAGGCCATTGATCACATTCTGGCGGATTGTTTTATAAGTGAATTCATTGGTGATCAGAATGATGATCACAATGGCCGGGAATATAAGAACATACCGGATCGTGGCGAAAAACGTGATGTTCTGCCATACCCACGGGAAAAAGTAGATGGCTACATGAGGGATCGGGATGGGCAGGCGGCGGTTGATGTCGTTGACCATGTTGTTGATCATGAATTCCGCCATCAACAGCCCCAGAACCAGGAACAGGAAATAGAGTCCGGTAAGGATCCAGAAAATCCTGTATGTCAATATTTTTCTGAATTCGATTTGAAGGAGCCGTTTCATGCTTCGTGGTCTATCAGTGCAAGAAAATGCTGTTCCAGGGTTCGCTTCCGCACACTGAGGTGGGTCAGCACGAGGCCCTGTTCGTAAAAAAAACGATTCAGTTCACCGGGATCTACTTCACGGTGAAACCAAACCTGAAGGTATCCATCAGTAGGGGTAACCGACTGAAATTCAGGATGAGTCCGTACTATTCGGTCGAGGGCGTCAAGAGAGCGGGCTGAAAGTTCATAGGAGTCGGAGACAGACAGGACCTCGCTCACTTTCCCGTCGAACAGTTTTTTACCCTTACTCAGCACGGCGACGTGCGTGCAGAGCTTCTGAACCTCATCCAGCAGGTGGGAAGCCATGATGATGGTTGTACCCTGGGCTGCTACTTGCTGGATCAGCGCCCGGATATGGGCAATTCCCTGTGGGTCAAGACCGTTGGTAGGTTCATCGAGGATCATCACTTCAGGGTTCCCCAGCAGGGCGGAGGCCACTGCAAGTCGTTGTTTCATCCCGAATGAGAAGGTTCTGAACCGGGAGTTGCGCCGTTCATAAAGCCCGGTAAGGGTGAGCACCCGGTCGATGTCACCGTACCCGATCTCCTTGATGTCGCAAACGATCCGCAGGTTGTTGGCCGCTGTCAGGTAGGGAAAGAAGTTCGGACTTTCGATCACGCTGCCGATCCGTTTCCTGGAGGTTTTGGAGGGCGGCTTGCCAAACCATTCGAATGTGCCGCTGTCGGCGCGGATCAGTTCGAGGATGGTGCTGAGTGTCGTGGTCTTTCCGCTTCCGTTCGGCCCCAGGATACCGAATACCTGTCCGCGGCCGACCTCCAGTGATAAGCCGCTGACGGCCCGGATTTTACCGTAGCGTTTGGAAAGTCCATGGATGGTGAGTATGTTTTCCACGGTTTTTTAATAAGGGATCAGTGGTACAGGAGGAATATCGCCGGCACTTTATGGATCTCCGGCCGGTTGTTTTTCCATTCTCCGATAGATAACGTCCGGATCGACTCTTTATTACCCGTGATGCCGGAAGCGATGCACAGCAGGGTACCCGGCCGGCAGTTTTTCACCAGCGCATCAAAAAGGGCGAGATTGCGGTAGGGGGTCTCGATGATGATCTGGGTTTGGTCGTTTTCCGCGATGGCCCGTTCCAATTCGCGGATACGGCGGACCAATAAACCCTTGTCGGCCGGCAGATATCCCCGGAAGCAAAAGCTTTGTCCGTTGAAGCCGGAGGCCGCCAGGGCCAGCAGGAGGGAGGAGGGACCGGTGAGGGGAACCACCCGGATTCCCTGTTCACGGGCCATTCGGACAACCTGGGCACCGGGGTCGGCCACACAGGGCATGCCGGCTTCCGAAAGAAGACCGGTATCGATCCCCGTTTCCAGTCCTTCCAGGCACTTTTCCGCCT
>DAONFN010000020.1:0-15889 GCA_035403625.1 Bacteroidales bacterium | reverse complement strand
GCTGCCAGCATGGCCGCCACTGCCAGGTTCCGGGCGATTCCTTTTCCCCCGATCCTCTCCCCTTCCGCCGCCAGGTAACGCAGGATCAGGGCGACAAACAGGAAACTCAGCCCGGTGGTGACGGCATCATACGAAAGAGAAGCAACCTGGAAGAGATTCATCGGCATCACGGCCAGCATGAAAAAGATCCACCGGAACGAAGGAGTGGTCCGGATGGCCAGGAATAAAAGGAAAAGCGACACCGCCAGGTTGAAAAAACGGCCCAGATAAAACATCCACAACGGCGTCAGTCCCGCCATTCTTCCCAGCGCAATCCCTGCCGCCTGTGGAAGATAGGGAAAGGTGTAATCGGGAACGGTCAGCGAGGTGCGCTTTCCGGGGTTCAGCCGGATATCCCCCAGCGACAGGATCTCCCGGCGGGTGGTTTTTTCGTGGGTGCTGAACTGCATCCGGTTGCAAATGGCCCCCAACTCGACCAGCGAGGATGGAAAATCGTTATGCAGCTTATAGAAATTAAATTCCGAGACCTGGTAAGCCCGGTAAAAATGTACAGGCTCGTCGGGCACCATGAACGGCGGTGTCAGCACCAGAAACAACAACCCGAACGGCACTGCAAATGCCAGGAAAGCCCGCTCAGGTTTGATCCGGATGGTTTTCAGCCAGGCGGACATCCGTTGTCCGAAGAAGATCAGCACAGCAACCAGGAACGAAACAACATAGAGGATCACCTGGAGAAGGGAGAAGAACCGGGAATCCGACTCGAAGGTCCTGGCGCCGATACAGCCGGTGAAGGTGACAAGCGACTCGTTTTTTTCCACAGATCCGGTGATATCGTTGTTCACGATGGTCACCACCGAAAGCCTGCCGATCGTCCCGTTCTCCTTCTTTGCCAGTCCGATATAACTCTCCTGGCTGCCATCGATCGAATAGATGCAGGCCAGCACTTTCCTTCCCTTCCCGATATCAAGTGGTTTTTTCAGGTCGAACGGGAAATAGAGGGCTTCGCCAAAATCGTCCGACGAAAATTTCCGGGTGAAGAGGATGCGATGCTGTTCATCCATCAGCAGGAAGACATTTTCATTCGGATAGCGGCTGGGAAGCTTGGCCATGTACAAATCGACCCGGTCGAGGTAACGGTGATGCAGGATGATCTCCTGGACGAAAAGGAACCCCTTGATCACCGCGCCATATTCCACCCCGTGGCTGAGTTCGACCTGCTGGGCGGGAAAAAAGGACCGCACGGGCCGGTACAGCATGGTAAACAGGAGGGCGGGGATAAGAAAGAGAAGGGAGAAGATCAGGTTCCTGTATTTCTTCATAATGGCGGGTTGAGTCCTTCAGAGCCGGGTCAGTCCCCGGTTTTTTTAATGATCAGCTTGTCGATCCGGTTGCCGTCAAGATCGACCACCTCGAATTCATACTCTTTCCAGGTGAATTTCTCTCCCGGTTTGGGGATTTGTTTCAGGATGCTCATGGCCAGGCCGGCCAGGGTGTCAAACTTCACTTTATTCTTATCGAATCCGCTGATATTGAATTCGTAAGCAAATTCATAGAAGGGCATCTGGCCATCGACCAGCCACGAACCGTCGTCGCGCAGCACCACCCGGGGTTCATCGGGACTGGGTTCGTTGAAATCGCCCACCAATGCCTCCAGGATATCGTTCAGGGTGACCATCCCCACCGTCGATCCGTATTCATCGACCACCAGCCCGTAATGGATCTTGTTCTGCTTGAACAACTCGAGGGCATCATAGGCCGTAAGCGATTCGTGCACAAACTGGGCCGGCCGGATGCGGTCATGCAGGGAGAACCCCGGGCTGTTCATATTGTCGAGTACCAGGTCCTTGATATAGATCACACCCAACACCTTGTCGAGGTCATCCTCGCACACCGGGTAAACCGAATGGAGGCTCTCGCTGATCTTTTCCCGTATTTCCGCCGGGGAATCCTGGATATCAAACCATTCCAGGTCGGAGTGATGGGTCATGAGCGAGGATATCTTCCGGTCGCCCAGATGGAAGACCCGCTGGACGATATCCTGTTCGATCTCCTGCACTTCCCCGTCTTCGGTCCCTTCCTGCACCATCGCCTTGATCTCTTCTTCGGTCACCCGCGAATCGGCAGTCGGCTTGATCCGCAGGAGCCAGATGATCGCATCGCCGGCCCGGGTCAGGATGAAGGTGAACGGATAGGCAAGTCGGGTGACGAACATCAGAGGCAGGACCATTGCTTTGGCGACTTTCTCCGGGTTGGTGAGCCCGATGCGTTTGGGGACCAGTTCGCCGATCAGCATCGATACAAAGGTTACCAGGATCACCACTATGGTAAGGGCCAGTGAATGACTCAGTCCCTCTCCGACGCCCATGCCGGTCAGCACGCCCGTCAGGCTGTGCGCAATTTCATCGCTGGAATAAACCCCGGTCAGGATCCCGATCAGGGTGACGGCGATCTGGATGGTGGAGAGAAACCGGTTGGGATTGGCTGCATTCTCGAGGGCCAGTTGCGCTCTTTTATCGCCCTGTTTTGCATCCAGTTCCAGCCGGGTCTTCCGGGCCGATACGATGGCGATCTCCGCCATGACGAAACATCCGTTGACAAGGAACAGGATCAGCAGGATGGTCAATGCGGTCAGCATGTTATTCGTTTTAGGGTAACGGCAAAGATACGAAAATAGGAATGATTGCTTTCGGGGGCCTCCATCCGCCGGCGGATTTCGGTGGGCGGGGCCATTTATCAGTATATTTGCCTGTCGAAGCCATGAAAAACATGAAAAAATATCTAGCGGTCGCGGTGCTATGTCTGAACCTCTCTCCCGTTCTTTACGCACAGGGTATCCGCATGCTTCCGGTCATCACTCCTGCCGGCAAGGGTAAAGTCAATACCCGGATCGACAACATCGGTTACTGGCACCGCATGGTACAGATGGGGTATGTCAGGCCGGATGCCGCGATCGCCGTTCCGGAAGCACGTTTTGACGGGACACAGATCATTCCCTATGGAGCCCCGGCAGAGGGGAACCGGCATCCGTCTCTTGTCCAGAACTCCCCCGACGTGCCGGTGACCGGTGAGACGGAAGTCACGCAGAGCGAAAATTCCGTGTATTCCGACCCGAACGAAGAGGAGGTGGTGCTGAACTCCAACAATTCCAGCAACTGGGTATCCGGGTATGCCGAAACGGCTTACGGCGCCGATGCCCTGTGGTCGCTCACCAACGGCGGGCAGTGGAACGGAACCACCCAGGGGATCAACGGGAATAATGCGGGTGATCCCGCGGTGGCGATCGGCAGGAACGGGTGGTGGTATGTAGGCCGGATCACTGCCGATTACGGGCAGGCGGTGTCGTACAGCAAAGACCAGGGTAAAAGCTGGAAGCGGGTAAAGGTCGGCGACGGCCCAACGATCGGTCTGGGGTTGCTCGATAAAAATCACCTGGCGATCGACAACTCTCTTTCGAGCCCGTACGAAGGAAATGTATATGCCGCGTGGACCAATTTCATTCCCAACAGCCCCGATACCAACCAGGTGCAGATCGTCCGGTCGACCGACCGCGGGGTAAGCTGGTGGTATCCGGTCACGATCAGCACGGCTGTAGCCGGACAAAAGCTGAACCATGGCGTGAATGTACAGACTGGTCCGGCCGGCGAGGTATATGCCGCGTGGAGCATTTACGACACCTGGCCCTCCGACGAGACGGCGATCGGTTTCGCCCGGTCGTTCAACGGCGGAGGCGTATTTCAGCCGGCCATGCGGATCCTGACCAACCTCAAGGGCATCCGGGCTTCGATGACCGGCAAGAACATGCGGGTAAACTCTTTCCCATCGATGGCGGTCGATAACAGTTCGGGTCCGCACCGGGGAACGGTGTACGTCGTTTGGTCGAACCGCGGTGTTCCCGGTATCAATACGGGAAATGATCTCGATATTTACCTGGTGAAGTCGACCGACCAGGGATCTACCTGGTCGTCGCCCGTCAGGGTGAACCAGGATCCAGCCGGCCAGGGGAATGAGCATTATTTTCCCTGGATTACCTGCGACCCGGTGACGGGTGGTCTCTGTGTGATTTATTATGACGACCGGAATGCGGATTCGACCCAGGCCGCCACCTTCGTTTCCTATTCCTACGATGGGGGAAACAGCTGGACCGACCTTCAGGTAAGCGACAACACTTTCACCCCGGAACCTATTCCGGGGCTGGCCTTCAGCTATTTCGGCGACTATATCGGCATCCAGTCCAACAACATGAAAGTATATCCGGTATGGACCGACAACCACGACGACGGCCGGGCCATGGCCTACACCTCGCCGTTCGACCTGGGGCCCAACCCAAACCAGCCCTGGGTGGTTTATTATTCCGATTCGCTGGCTCGGGTCACAGGAACGTCCAACGGCAACCTGAATTACGGCGACTCGCTTTACCTCACCCTTGGGCTGAAGAATATCGGGGATCAGCCGGTGGCGGATGTGAACGCCGTGATTACCTCCTCTTCTCCGTTTGTAGTGATGACCGACAGCACGGCGTCCTACGGGGCGATGGCCCCGGGTGAGGTGAAAAGCGTGACCAACGGAATGACCCTTGATGTATCGGATACCATTCCCGACAATCTCCGGGTACGGTTCGACGTGCGGGTGACCGGCACTGATTCAACGTGGTACAGTCATTTTTCACTCGAAGCACATGCGCCGGCTCTCGCGGTCAACGGGATCACCGTGATCGACACCCTGCTCGGGAACCACAATGGCCGGATGGATCCCGGCGAAACGGTCCAGCTCATCGTGCCGGTTGCCAACGGGGGTGATATCGCCTGCCCGGGAACATGGGTCAGTTTGTCGACCGCTTCGCCTTACCTGACCCTTCTGACCGACAGCGTTTCACTGGGCAACATCCCGCCGAAGCTGGTGAAAACAGGCGTCTTCACCGCTACTGTCAGCCCTTCGACCCCTGCAGGCACCGGGGTTGACATCGTAGCGGCCGCACATTCAGGGCTGTTCAAGGCCCGCCGGACGATCCGCCTGGTGGTCGGGATGGTAGTGGAAGATTGGGAGAGCCATTCCTTCACCAAATTTCCCTGGATGCAGGGGGGGACGATGCCCTGGGCGCTTACGGGAGTGGCGCCGTGGGAAGGAAACTATGCCGCGGCTTCCGGCGTGATCGGCGACTACCAGAGTTCACAGCTTTTCATCACCTACACGTCGGTCAACAACGACAGTATATCCTTCTATTACAAGACATCCAGCGAGCAGGATTACGACTTCCTGATGTTCACCATCGACGGGTTGCTGCAGGGCCAGTGGTCGGGAGAGACCCCGTGGAGCCGGACCTCTTTTCCGGTGACTGCCGGGGAACACATCTTCAAATGGATTTACGCTAAAGACCTGGCGATGGCGAGCGGGCAAGATCGCGTATGGGTTGATTTCATTGCCTTACCCGCCCCCGTTCTCCCCGTGGTCGAGCCGGGACCTGACGACACGGTCTGCGCCGGGTCAGCCGCGCTTCTCCAGGCCATGGCACAACATTGCGATTCGGTGGTCTGGACCACCCAGGGCGACGGAGTTTTTACGAACGACACGGCCCTGATCACCTCCTATCTTCCCGGTCCGGGGGACATCGCCGGCGGGCAGGCAACTATTTTGCTGACCGCCTATTCACGATACGGGAATTCGGCCGGTGACAAGCAACTGGCGATCCTTCCGCGACCGGTGGCCGACATACTCAGCATCCTTCCCAACGACAGTGTTTGTAACGGGCAAACGATCCATTTGACTGCAGATACGGCCGGTATCCTGGCCTGGCGGTGGAACCCGGGTAATTTTACAGGTACGACCGTGGGGTACGACACCCTGACGGCCGGGGGAACCGGTACCCGGAGGATCGTCCTCACCGTAACGGACAACCGTTGCAGCAACCGCGACACGGTGAACCTGACCTTCAGCGATTGCTCGGGATCTGAAGAATTGCTCCCGGAAACTATTTCCATCCATCCCAACCCGGGAAGCGGACTCTTCTTCACCGAAATTGACACACCGAAGCCATCTCCCCTCCAACTCTGTGTGAGAGACGCGCTGAACGTGGTGGTATGGAGCGACGAAGACCCGGTTCCTGTCAGGCACCGGCTAAAAAAAATCGATTTGTCATTTCTGCCGGATGGCGTATATTTGTTGACGATTACCACCCCGAGGGGAACGAGTACCCACAAGCTGATCCTCAGAAAATAGGATCGTGAAGAAATTTGCCGCAATCGTAGTTCTCATGGTGTTCCTGGTCAACACAATGGGATATTATGTGCTGTTCCGTCTCCGGCAAATGCAGATCCAGCATGAAATGGTAGAAGGGATCCGGCATGGTCTTTACCATCCATCCATCACGCGGCTGGAGATCCTCCATCCGGAGCGGGACCGGGATTTTATCCGGCATGGGAACCGGGAATTCACCTACCAAGGAAAGATGTATGATATCGTGGTTGAGCGCCGGGGCGGCGATACCACCTTCTTTTACTGTCTCCGCGACAAAAAAGAAGAAAACCTGCTGGCCAGTCTGGCCGTCTGTCTCCACCAACGAAACAATCGCCACAGGAACGATTCGTTTCCCCTTCTTATTTATCACCTGATCACACAAGCCTTGCCGGCTGACCAGCCGGATGCCTCGAAAGATCCCGGCATCCAATACCAGTTCGGCGACAGGCAGGAAAATCTGCATTCCCCGTTCCTGGTCCGGTTCGCTCCACCGCCTGAAAAATCCTGACTTTTCTTTTCCTTTTTACTCCCCCCGGTAATTGCCGGCGGGGCAGTTCTGATTTCTTTTCATCCATTTAACTTGATCTATCTATGAGAACTCGATATATTCTTCTTGCATTCCTTTTTATTCTTACCCTCCGTGGCACCGGTCAGCCCAAGGCGCAGCCTGTGTCCGGCGACACCACCATTCGCAACCTGAATGAAGTGGTGATCAGCGCCCTGCGGGTGAACACCCCGCTGAACCAAATACCCGCTTCCATTTCCGTAGTTTCAGGATCGAACCTGAATGCGCTGACCAAGACCATCGCAGCCGATGACGCCTTGCGCCTGGTTCCCGGTGTCAGGATCGACAATGGAACAGGCGGATCCCGCGTGCATGTGTACATCCGCGGGCAAGGAGTGCTGACCGAGAGTGGGTTCCGCGGCATCGGGGTCACGATCGACGGCATCTCCCTGAATACCCCCGGGGGATACGCTCCCGATCTCTATGATGTTGACTGGGAAACCGTTAAAAACGTGGAAGTCGTTAAAGGACTGGCCGCCTCTCTATACGGAGCTTCTGCCACCGGGGGGATGATCAACATCATCACCCAGGACGGCGGGAAGAATCCGCTGAACAGCTCGCTTTACACCACTGCCGGATCCAACGGATTCTGGAAGGTACTCGGGCAGGTGGACGGTACGCGCGACAATGTCAACTACCGGGTTTCTTACTCTCATGTGCAGAGCCACGGATACCGGATCCATCAGGCTTACATGGGCGACAACCTGAGCGAAAAGATCACCTGGACCCCTTCGGCCAGGGTGAAAGTGACCCAATTGCTGAACTACACCAGCTACTTTAATCAGAATTCGGAAGGAATCAACCTGGGCCGTTACGACACGGTAGGCCATACCGCCGCCAACACCGATGCCATCCGATACAATGAATTCCACAAAACACAGCGCCTGACAGGCGGTGCGATCGTAAAATACACCGTCGCTAAAAACCAGGATCTCACGCTGAAAGGGTACATCCGGATGAACCACTACCAGGAGACCTCCAACAATGGCGACGACCGCCGGCCTTCCGTCAGCAATGGTCTTTCGGCCCAGTACAACCTGGGATTCGGGAAAGAGAACCTGTTCAACCATCTCAGCCTGGGTGTGGATTACCAGTCGATGAACATGAAAGATATGCGTGATTCGGTGCCCGACGGCGACCACATCAACAGCAACCGGGTGGATGAATACTGGAGCGAAGAGATCTTCGACCTGAAGTACAAGGTGAAAAACCAGGTGGCTCGTCAGCATGGCGTCGGCATCTTCCTGATCGACAAGCTGGATATAGCCAAACGGCTTTACGCCACCCTCAACCTGCGGTACGACTATGTGTACAACAAGCTCGACAACTACAAGCGGCCGGCCGACACCCTGGCTCCGATCAAATCGGGGAGCCGGACCTTCCAGAAACCCACCTTCCGCATCGGCCTGGCCTATGACCTGGCCAAAGCGGCCAACCTCTACGCCAGCTATGGAACCGGGTACCTCATTCCTACCGGCGACGAACTCTACAACAACCCTGTAACCTGGGAAGGCTTCAACTCGCAGATCAAACCGACCACTTCGCAAGGAGGTGAAATCGGTGTCCGCGGCGAGATCGGCAAGCTCCTCTATTATGATGTGACGGCATTTGATATCCTGTCAAAAGACGAATTCTACCGGTACAGCATTCCCGAGCGCGGGCCGAACACCGCGTTCTTCGGCAATGTCGGAAGCAGCACCCGGTGGGGGGTAGAAACCTACGTATCGCTGACCCCGTTTGATTTTCTCAAGCTGAACGTGGCGTACACCTACTCCCATTTCCAGTACACTTCGAACGACAGCGCCAATGGTCATAAAGGTCACTGGATCCCGCAGTCGCCCGAGCACCAGCTCACCACCGAACTGGAGGGCAGTTTCCTGAAGCATTTCACCGCAACGGCCAACATTCAGTACTCCTCCAAGTGGTACATCCAGGTGGATGATTCCATCTACAACTATTTCACGGAAAACGGCGTCAAGCGCAGTTCCTGCGGACGTACCGGCTATTTCGTGGTCAATGCAGGGCTGAAATATGCGTGGAAGCTTGGAACGCTGAAGGGTGAACTGGGCTTTTTCTGCAAAAACCTGCTTGACGAGCAGTATTTCGGGTTCACCGAGCCCAACAACGGTTCCGACTACAACAGTTTCCAGGCGGCTCCCGGAAGGGAATTCTTCGTCAGCCTGCGACTCAGGCTCTGACGAACCGTCACAGGAAAAATACGGCGACACCGGAAACCGCCATCACGGCCCCTGCCACCTCTTTCCAGGACACCTTCTCTTTACGGAGGATCATGGAGGGAGGGATGATAAAAACAGGTACCATGGCCATGATCGTGGAGGCAATTCCGGTGTCGGCGTATTTAATGGCAAGCAGGGAGAAGGAGACCCCGAGAAAGGGACCGAAAAAAGCGCCCAGCGACAGTTGCATCATCGGTTTGCGCTGACGGAGTGCCCGTCCTGCCTGTTTCCAGTTGCGCAGGAGGGTGAAGAGCACGGCAAATCCGACGATCCCTGTAATGACCCGGATCTGGGTGGAGGCAAAGGTGTCGTATCCCTGCATACCTATCTTGCTCAGGATCAAACCGACGGATTGACCTGCTGCACCTCCCAACCCGAGCAGGATCCCCCAGAGCGGGTAATGAAATTTTACCTTTCCATCTCCGTTTTCCTCCCCCGGCTTCCTCTCCAGCACCACCAGGGCAATCCCCGAAAGGGTTACGATCATCCCGGCCAGGCTTTTCCATGTCATCGTCTCGCCCAGAACAAGCCATCCAACCAAAGCGGTGATGGGAGGCGACAGGGCCATCATCAGCATGGAGATGCGCGCCCCGAGGACCACGAAGGCCTGGAACAGGCAAAGGTCACCGATCACGAAGCCGAACAGACCCGATAATGTAAGGTACAGCCAGGCGTGCGGTGAGGCGTCGAGGGGCAGCAAAACTCCCCGGTAAAAAAACACGAAGATGGAGAGGAAGCAGAACCCGACGATCAGCCGGAACAGGTTGACGGTCAGGGATCCTATGCTCTTGCTGGCCGCTTCGAAAGAGAGCGCCGTGATGGTCCAGAAAATGGCTGTCAGCAGGGCAGCCAGTTCGCCGGTATGATTCATTCGGATAGTCGTTTCTTGTTTTTCACCTGCGTGAGAGCCATCGTTCGGGATCCTGGATCTCCTTGCCCTTCCAGAGTTCGAAGTGGAGTTCCGATTTTGCTTCGCCGGGGGAGTCGTGCACCCGGCCGATGACCTGGCGCACCGTGACATCCTGCCCTTCGCGGACACTGACATCCGCCAGGTTGGAATAGACGGTCAGATAGTCGCCATGACGAAGGATGATCACGTTGTTGATGCCCGAAAAGGCCATCACGCGGCTCACTTTCCCTCCGAAAACCGCTTTGACCGAAGCTCCTTTGTCGGTCATGATATCGACCCCGTTGTTTTTCACCTTGACATGTTCGAGCACCGGGTGGGGATGCTCGCCGAAACTTCCGGTGATGAGCCCTTTGTCGCACGGCCAGGGGAGTTTTCCGCGGTTGGACTGGAAGGAGGATGACAAGGTTCTGTCGCCCGCTGCCTCTCGGGTGGTCTCTTTTTTCTTTTTAGCCTTTTCCCGGGCAGCCATTTCATCTGCGATGAGTTTCGAGATCGCCTGTTCCAGTTGCCGGGCAGCCTGCTGCTTGGTCTTCAGGGTGGAGAGAAGTTTCTTCTCCTGGGAAGAGAGCTCTTTGATCGAACGCGTCTTCTGCGTCTTTTCATTATCCAGTTGCTGCTTTTCCTGTTGCTTCGAACGAACGAGCACCTGTTTTTGGCCGGCGGCAGCGGCCAGTTCCATTCGGTGAGCATCGATGGTACGGCGGGTGGCGGCCATCCGCAGAGCCTGGTTTCTCCTGTACACCGAATACTGCCGGTAGTATTGCATCCGGCGGTACGCCTGGTTGAAATCGGAGGAAGAAAAAAGGAAGGCCAGCAGGTTTTTCCCGTTCATGGTCCGGTAAGCCTGGCAGATCATGCGGGCATACTCCGATTTCATTCCGTCGAGCTGTCGGGTCAGACGGTTGATTTGCAGGCTGTCGGCGGCCATATTGGCCTGCATATCGTTCAGCTCCCGGTTGATGGCGGTAATGAGCGCCTCGCGGCTGCGGATCTGTTTGGTGAGGATCTGGATGCGGTTGAGGGAAGTCTCTTTGCTTTTCCGGGTCCGGTTCAGCAGGTCGGTGGTCTGGCGGATCTCCTCTTCGAGTTTCTGCTTGGTCTGCTGAAGCTTTTCCTTATCGCGCACCTGTGCCCGCGAACCTGCCGGCGCGCCAAGGAGAGCCGCCAGGATGAGTCCGGCAGCGGTGATCCTTTTCGCGATGGCATGCAGCCGAGGGGAGGTCATATTCTTCTATTTGGCCGGTTTGAAGCTGGCCGGGATCCGAAAGGGGAACTGCAGCGGCCCTTCGAGGCTCATCCGGGAAAATTCGCATTTGACCCGGATGGTGTTGTCGGCCCAGATGATGTAGGTCATTTTCCCGGGGAAGAGCTGATCGCCCAGCGGTTCAAAGGCCGAATAGGTCGATTCCAGCTTGATGTTGTCGCGCCGGATCTCCTTGACATCCGCATGGGTGATCTTGAAATGATCCGGGTCGAGCCAGAGGTTCTGGATCAGGATCCGGAGGGGTTCCTGGCTGTTTCGGACGAATTTCTTCAGCTTGTGCCGGTCGCCGGTCGACAACTTGTATTCGCCGCGGTCGATGGAAGCCCGGAATTTCCCGTTCTCGTAAAATCGCAGGTCATTGCCCAGAAGGAACGCCTGCAGGAGATCGTAGTCGATGTTGGTATTCAGGAAGCGGTTCACATAATCGTAATCGCCGATGAAATAGGTGTTGTTCAACCGGTTCATCAGTTTCACCGAGTCCTGGGAGATCATCAGCCGGATGGCTTCGATTCCGAGCAGGGGGGTCAGCGAGATCCAGATCAGGCTGTCTTTCCGGATGCGGATCTGCCCGTTGAATGAATAATCTTTCCCTTTATTGGAATAATCGGCTGAAAATTTCGCGGAAAACCAGTCGTATTTCAACTCTTTTTCCTTCAGATTATTGAACAGGTATTCGGGGCCCTCCTCCTTCAGCGGGGCTTTCATTACCTTCCTCGCCGGGCTGCAGGAACCGGCTATGAAAAGGATGACCGGCAGCAGCCAGATCACCCGGTTCAGCAAGGGAAATCGGATTGCCATGTGGATCAGGGGTAGTATTTTTTATCGTTGATCTTTTTTTCCAGCAGGGGGGAAGATGGTCCTTTATCCCGTGCTTTGGTCCAGTAGTCCAGGGCTCCGGCGGTGTCTCCCTTGTGGAAAAGCACGTCGCCGTAATGTTCCAGCACTTCGGCACTGGGCGTCTCCCGGTTGTTGACCGCTTTCAGGATCCACTCGGCCGCATCGTTGTACCGCTGAAGTTTGAACAACACCCATCCGTATGTATCCTGGAAGGAGGCGTTCTCCGGTTCAATTGTCACGGCCTTTTTCGCCATTTTCTCTGCCTTTTCGAGTTCGTTTCCGGCAAGGGAAAGGTAATAGGCGTAGTTATTCAGGACATAGGCATTGTCGTCCTTCAATTTCAGCGATCGTTCATAGGCCTGGAAAGCCTCGGTATCGCGTTTCAGGGCATGCAATGCATCGGCCTGGTACATATAGAATTCGGCCAGCAGTTCGTTGTTGTCGACCACCAGGTTGGCCCCCGAGGCAAGTATCCGGATAGCCGGTTCGTAATCCTTCAGTTGCAGTTGTGCCAGACCGGTAAACAGGAAAAGCAGCGGCTGTTCGGGGAAGATTTCGATGGAACGTTTCCCGTGGGAAACCATCTGTCCGTATTCGGTCAGTTTCAGGTCGAGCTGCAGCACCTGTTCCCACACGGCATAGCGACTGCTGTCGATCGAAAGTACCTTTACGAACGCCTCCCGGGCTTCACGGAATTTTCCATCCTGGACGAGCAGGTCGCCGTAGATCGAATACGCTTTGGGATCGTTCGGGTGAGTCTCCATGAGGATCTTCGACAGGGCAAATGCCTGGTCTTTCAAATCGTTGTAGATCTGGTTGACCGTGTAAAAAGAAAGCAGGATGTTGACCTTGGTATCCACATCCAGGTTGGGATTGGCGAATCCGAGTTTGAGTTCTTCGTAGGCCATTTCCTTGTTGCCCGCTTTGCGGTAATAATCGGCCAGCGACATGTGGATGTAAGCGTTGTCGGGATCGATGGCGACAATTTTGCGGTAGGTTTCAAGTGCCTTCTCCTGCATGTTGTTGGCCATGTAGAATTCGGCGAGAATAGAGTAGTAGCGGGGTTCTTCGGGGTTCGAGTCGATCAGTTTGCGGGTCTCGCGCTCGGCACCTTTCAGATCGTTGAGATGGAGGTAGATCTTCTGTTTCTGCAGAACGATCTCTTCCGTAATACCGGCTTTCTGATCGATCTGGTCGTAAATGTCGATGGCATCTTTATACTTCTCTGTTTGCAGGTAGAGGGAGGCAAGCTGAAAAAGATAGTCAAGGTTCCCGGGTTCTTTGGCGACCAGTTTTTTATAGATGTCGACGGCATCGCCGAACTGCAGGTTAGCCTGGCACAGTTCGGCCAGCGAAAGGGAATACCAACGGTTGCCGGGGTCGAGTTTAACGGCTGTGCGGCAGAGTTTTTCAGCCTCCATGTAATTCTTCTGGCCCGCTTCAAGTCTTGAAAGCTCGAAAAAACCGACCGGGTCATCCGGGAACCGGTTGGTATATTGCCGGAAGAGATCCATGGCATTTCGGGTATTCCCGATGATCGACTCCCTTTTGGCGTCGATCAACAGTCCCGGGTTCCCGACGGGTTTGTCCTCTTTCCCCTCCTTTTTCCGCTCTTTTTTCTGGGGTTCTGCCGTAAAACACCCTGCTTTCCTTGCTGTTCCTGCGGTTCCTTCTGCCCCGCAAGAGAAAAAGAAAGAGAAAAGAAGGAGGCAGATCGCTATTTTGTTCATCCGTTTATGGTCACTTATCATGTGTATTCCAATCGCACATCGAAGATCGCAGATCGTCCATTAGTTGGTTCCCGTATGTCCGAATCCGCCGGACCCCCGTGAGGTCGATCCAAGTTCGTCGGTTGGCACCCATTCCGCTTTTTCGTGTGCGGCGATGATCATCTGGGCGATCCGTTCGCCGTTGCGGATGGTAAATGCTTCCGAAGAAAGGTTAACGAGGATCACCCTGACTTCGCCCCGGTAGTCGGCATCGATGGTTCCCGGGGTGTTGAGCACGGTGATCCCGTGTTTGGCAGCAAGTCCGCTGCGGGGACGCACCTGGGCTTCGTAGCCTGCCGGGATCTCCACGAAGAGGCCGGTGGGAACGAGGGCCCGTTCCAGGGGTTTTAGTATGATCTCTTCCGGCAGGTTGGCCCGCAGGTCCATGCCCGCTGAAAACTCCGTCTCATAAGCAGGAAGAGGTTGTCCGGAAGTGTTTACGATCCTGATTTTCATACCGGGATTTGAGCCTGCAAAATTAATAATATTCCCGACTCAACCGGCGATGATCCGCTTCGGGCGCTCGACCTGCCATGCGATCGCAACAAAGATCAGCAGGAGGAAGGTGTGGAAAGCCAGCTTGGTGACGGTTCCGGCCGGAACGATCCAGACGCTGGCGGCATAAAGCACGAGGGCTAGTCCGATATAACCGGCAAATTTCCGAAGGTCATAACGCACCGGGAAGTAGTGCTGGCCGATCAGGTAGGAAAGCACCATCATGGCCCCGTAGCAGAGGAAGGTCGCCCAGGCCGAGCCGAGGTAGCCGTGGATGATGGAGGTCGGACCGAGGGGAATCCACCAGAAATTCAGGGCCAGTGTGATCACGGCGCCGATCACCGACAGCCAGGCGCCCCAGGAGGTCCGCGAGGTGAGTTTATACCAGATCGCCAGGTTGTAGTAGATCCCAAGGAACAGGTTGGCCATCATCAGCACCGGGATGACTCCCCGGCCTTCGTGGTATTTCGGGCCGATGAGGTAGCGGAGGATAAAATCGTCGAGGTACACCATCGTTGCCAGGAAAATAAAGGAGACCACGATGATGAAATAATTCATAATGTTGGCATAGAGCACCTTGCTGTCTTTTTCCTTGGCTGCGGAGAAGAAGAAGGGTTCGGCGGCATAGCGGTACGCCTGTACGAAGATGGTCATCAGGATGGAGATCTTGTAGCAGGCGCTGTAGATTCCCACCTCGTGTTCGGAGATCCCTTCGGGCAGCAGGTAGCGGAGAAGAAGACGGTCGAACGTTTCGTTCACCATCCCGGCCATCCCGGCAAAGAGCAGCGGAAAGGCATAGATGAGCATGGCTTTCAGCAGTTTCGGGTCGACTTCCCACCGGACTTTGGTCAGTTGCGGGAGGAGCAGGACGAGGGTAAGCAGGCTGGAGGCCAGGTTGGAGAGGAAGATATACTCGATACCCCAGTCGGGGCGGTAGATCATGTGGATGAAGTGGTGGAGGAACGACCAGGAATCGTGGCGCAGGGCATACGGGCAGAAGAGGAGGAAGAAGAGGTTGAGTGCGAAGTTGAGGAGGATTCCGGCGAGGTTGATCCCGGCAAAGAGGAAGGCCTGGTTTCGGGCGCGGAGCCGGGCGAAGGGTATTTTGGAAAGGGTGTCGAAGGCAAGGAAGCAGGCGAACCAGCGCACATATTCGGGATGGTCGGGGTATTCGATCAGGGAGGCGATGGATCCGGAGAAGGGAAGGACCAGGAGAAGGAAGAGCGCGGTGGTGGTGATCAGGGCGATGAGGGCGTTGCTGTATACCTTTTGTGGTTCCGGGTGGTTTTCATTAAAGCGGAAGTAGGCGGTTTCCATCCCGTAGGTGAGAACGACAATCAGGAAGGAGGCATAGGCATAGAACACGCTGACGGTTCCGTAAGCCCCGGGGAGGAAGACGCGGGTGTAAAGTGGCACGAGGAGGTATCCCAGGATCCGTCCCAGGATGCTGGAAAGGCCGTAAACCGCGGTCTGTCCGGCGAGTTTTTTCACCAGGTTCATCCTGACAAAGGTATTGGTTTTTTGGAGACCCCGACGGGGTGGGGGGACCCCGACGGGGTGGGGGGACCCCGACGGGGTGGG
>DAONFN010000019.1:0-16117 GCA_035403625.1 Bacteroidales bacterium | reverse complement strand
GCAGGTATGCATCAACGTCAGGGATGAAGCGCTGGAGCAACGTGTCAGGCATGACCTGACCGCTCTTGGCACGGATTTGTCGCGCATCACCCTGTTGCGGCATCCGACCAATGATGCCTGGTGCCGCGACCATGGCCCGGCCTTCCTGACAAACCCGGGGCACCCCGTCCCTAAGGTGATCGTAAGCTGGCGGTACAATGCCTGGGGAGATAAATATCCGCACGACCTCGACGAACAGATCCCCGGGCTGATCGGCCGTCATCTCGGTATTCCTGTGTACTACCCGGGAATTGTCATGGAGGGAGGCGCGGTCGATTTCAACGGCCGGGGAACCGTGCTTACCACCACCCAGTGCCTGTTGCACGAGAACCGCAACCCCGGCCTGCTTCAGCACGAGATCGAAGAGTATCTCCGGAGTTTCTATGGTGTGGAACAGGTCCTTTGGCTCGGCGAAGGGATCGACGGCGACGACACGAACGGCCATATTGACGATATCACCCGTTTTTTCCGGGAAGATGCGGTAGTGACGATGGTAGAGCCGAACCGATCTGACGCCAACCATTCCATTCTGCAGGAAAATCTCCGGCGGCTGAAGTCCTTCCGTCTGACCAACGGCAAGCAGCTCGACATCGCCGAGATCTGCATGCCAAGCCCGGTGATCTACGAAGACCAGCGCTTGCCGGCTTCGTACGCCAATTTCTACATTTCCAACGATGCCGTGATCGTTCCCACCTTCCGTTGCCGGGAAGACGATAAAGCCATGCGGGTGCTGGAAGAATGTTTCCCCGGGCGCCGGATTACCGGCATCGACTCAGTGGAGATCATCTGGGGACTTGGCTCCTTCCATTGCCTGTCGCAACAGGAGCCGGTTTAGGGACATCTCATACCTTCATCCGCAACCAGTGGTCCGCCAGTACCAGGGCCGCCATGGCTTCGACGATGGGCAACGCCCTGGGCACCACGCAGACGTCGTGACGTCCGCCGGGATGAATCGTCACAGTATTTCCCTGGCTATCCACCGTTTGCTGATCCTGCAGCAGGGTCGGGACCGGTTTAAAGGCGACCCGGAATACGATATCTTCCCCGTTGGAGATCCCGCCCTGGATACCCCCGGAATGATTGGTTGCCGTCCGGATCCGCTTACCATCATTAACGAAACGGTCGTTGTGCTGCGACCCGGTCATCGAGGCTGCCGCAAAGCCGGAACCGTATTCGAATCCTTTCACGGCATTGATGCTCAGCATGGCCTTCGCAAGGTCGGCCTGCAGTTTATCGAATACCGGTTCGCCAAGGCCGGCAGGGACTCCTGTGATCCGGCAGGAGATGATCCCCCCGACCGTATCGCCGGCAGCTTTGATCTTTTCCAGGTAGGGGACCAGGCCCGGAGTCGCTTCACTCACCGATCCGATCTCGCCGTCGAAGATCATTTCGCCGATTTGGGTGATTCCGGAGGTGAGGTTTATCCCGGCCCGCAAAAGGAGCAGTCTGGCAAAGGCTCCACCGGCCACGCGGGCCAGGGTTTCCCGGGCTGAAGATCTCCCTCCGCCGCGGGGGTCGCGGATCCCGTATTTCTGCTGAACCGTAAAATCGGCATGGCTTGGCCTATAGGCATCTTTCAGGCGGTCGTAATCGGCCGGCCGCTGGTCGCGGTTATATACAAGGAAAGCAATGGGCGCCCCCGTCGAAACCCCTTCGTACAGTCCTGAGAGGATCTCGATGCGATCTTCTTCCTGCCGGGGCGAAGCGAAAGGTCCGGTGCCACTTTTGCGGCGGTCGAGCTCAGCCTGGATAAAAGCGGGATCGACCGGGATGCGCGGCGGGAATCCATCGAGCACGCCTCCTACTGCGGGTCCGTGAGACTCGCCGAAGGTTGTCAGGACCAGGGCTTTGCCGATGGAATTCCCTGCCATGAAAAGGATTGTGTTACATGCTCTGCTGCCGGAGGATCTTCAGCTTGGCTTCAAGAACCTTCAGCTCGCTTTTGGCTTTATTGATCTTGTTCTCAAATTCTTCCTTGACGACGGCCGCGCTTTTCGACTTGGCGAAGAAACCGATGTTGTTCTCCCAAAGCGTGATCTCTTCCTTCATCCGGGTAATCCGGGTGGCCAGAAACTCACGCTCCTTCCCGATCATCCGTCGGGCGTTGGGATCACCCTTCAGGTGGTCGACCTTCGCCTGGAAGGATACGGTACTCATCTCTACCTCGCTGATCTTCAGCTTGTCGAGATTTTCATTGATCAGGGAACGGAAATCATTATGCAGCCTGTCCTTTTCCTTCATGGGAACGTGGCCGATCTCGGTCCATTCTCGCTGGAAGTTCTTGAGTACCTCTAGGTTGGCTGATTTATCCTCACCAAACTGGAACTCGCGGAGGCGGGTCATCAGGTCGAGCTTGCGGGCCAGGTTATCGCTTTCGCTGGCCTGGATATTCGAGAAATGCGATTGCTTTGCATTGAAGAACGAATCACAGGCCGCGCGGAAACGTTTCCAGATCTTGTCGGAATGTTTTTTGGGAACCGGTCCGATCTTCTTCCATTCGCCCTGCAGGCGGATCATCTCATTGGTTGTATTGCGCCAGTCGGTGCTGGTTTTCAAGGCTTCTGCCTGCAGGCACAACTCAACTTTCAGGTTATAGTTGTGCATCTGTTGCTCCTTGAGCTTGTCGAAGTGCTCCTTTTTGGCCGCGAAGAATCCGTCAAGGCTCGACTTGAACCGGGTCCAGATTTCGTTGTTGACCTTTTGAGGAACGGGCCCGATATTCTTCCAGATCTTAAGAAGATCGTTTATTTTATTGGTATTGTCCTGCCACTGGCGGATCGATTCGTTGGGCAATCCCGCAACAATCTCGCATTGCTCGCAGAGGGCCATCTTGGTTTCGAGGTTCTTGTTCTGATCCTCTTCTATCTTCGAATAATGCTCGCGCCGGCGGTCGTTGATCTTGTCGGTAGCATTTTTGAACCGCTCCCAGATTTCATCTTTCTTATCAGTTGGAACCGGTCCGATCTCCTTCCACTCTTCATGATATTTCTGCAGTTTCCGGAAAGATTTGATCACCGAAGTTTCCAGGAGGAGCTCCTCGGTTTTCTCGCACAGGGCGATTTTGGCTTCCAGGTTCTTGCGCAGGTCGAGGTCTTTGAGTTCTTTGTTCAGCTTTACCTTTTCAAAGAACTTCTCTACGAGGAAGTGATAATTCTGCCAGAGGTTGTTGATCTCTGTGCGGGGTACCATTCCGACTTCCTTCCAGCGCTCCTGAAGGACCTTGAATTCATCGTAGGTTTTCTTGAGGGTCTCTTCTGAATTGATGAGTTCCCGCAACGCCTCAAGGATCTCATTCTTCTTTTTCAGGTTTTCAAGCTTGATCTTCTCCTGCTCTTCGGAGAACCTGGCTTTATTGGCCCTGTATATCGTAAACAGGTCATTGAACTTCACATCGAGTTCATCCTGTTCGGGTGCTAATTCCTCTTTGGTCTCGCCCTCTTCTCCCACCTGTTCGTAACGGGTCAGGCTTTCCTCCTTTTTCTTCTTCAGGTAGGCGAATTTAATGAGTGCGATCCGGGTTTTGACTGCATTGAAATCCTCGTCTGTCACAGCCTTTTCAAGCATCTCCACCAGTTCGGCGCGGGTATGCCCTTCATAGTTCACATCGGATTCCAGGAGCACATGTTCAACGTTGGCCTCGGTAACCTCGTCGAGATGTTCGTCGAGATGGTCCTCGAGCGATTCCTCCATATGAACGTTGATGGTTTCAGTGGCAACGGTCTCCTCCCGGGCAGGAACCTCACTGATTTCGGCTTCGGTTCCTTCAGCGGTTTCGGCACGTGGCGCCTCCTCTGCAACGGCAACGGTTGATTCAGCCGGGTCAGCTTCCGGGGTTTCGGTCGCTTCGGCAGCCGGCATTCCGACCGGTTCTTCAACCGGGGTTTCGACGGCTTCGGTTACCGCGACTTCGACCGGTTCTTCGACAGGGGTTTCGACGGCTTCGGCAGCCGGGACTTCGGTTGTTTCTTCAACCGGGATTTCGACTGCTTCAGCAGTCGTGGTTTCGGCCGATCCTTCGGCCGGGGCGATTTCGGCAATTACTTCGGGCTGGTCTGCATCGGCAGTAAGGGGCGATTCGGAATCGGTAACCTGTACATCGGAAGCAACTGGGATCTCCTCCTGAACGGCATTTAACGCCTCTTCTTCAGGATTCATGGGGGTGTTCTTTGGATTTTTCATCAGTGTTTAATATCCGTTATAAAAAAAGTGTCCGACCTTGGCCGGTAAATTGAGGTGATCAGATAGCAAAAATACAAATTTTTCGAAACTTCAACGGTCAGGGCATGGCCCGGCGGTTGAAGAGAAAATATCCGAAGTTGAATGTCACGGAAAATGGACCCGGCATTTTATCGTAATAATTCACACCAATGCTGACAGGGCCCAGCGGACTGTTGTACACCAGAGCAGTGGTGGCCATGTACGAACGGTCGGAGAATTTCGGGCCGAAGGTCGCGGTCAGATCGGCCGGGTCACGCATGATCTCCCGGTACGGCTGAAAGAGATATCCCTCCAGCCTGTATTCCACTTGCTTATAGATACGGAGTACGGCCTTTAACCCTGCAGCAGCGTAATTGGTCGACCGGAATGCCGGCAGGAAGAATATCTGGGATTCCGGATCCGGTTGAAACGGCGATGCGTAAAGCGAGGTGGACAGGTAGTTCGAAAAAATCGGCTGGTTCGAGAGGACCCCTTCCAGGTAGAGCCCGAATTTAACCGGCCCCACCGATTCGAAATAGTTATCATACATCAGCTTGACCTTGAACCAGTCATGATGCTTTTTCACCTCCTTCCTGACCAGGGCGGTCGAACCCGGCTGCATCTGTTCCATACCGTTGATATAAGACAGGCGCACCAGAAGCCTGATGCCTGCACTTGGGTATTGCTTGCGGTTGAGGCTGTTAAGATCGAACGTAAGCGAAGGTGAGTAAAAATCAAACGAGGTCTGGTCGGTGGTATCGGTCCGGCTGAAAATGTTTCCCTGGTAATATTTATCGTTGGTGAAAGCATAGACCATTCCCAGGGAAAGCTTCCCGTTGTTCGTGATGGGAACCCCGGCTGATATATCACCAAAATACTCACTCTCAATAATATAGTTGGGCAGTTTATCGTCGAAGAAGAAACTCGAGTTCCGGAAATAATTCAGGTGATTGTAGGTGTAATTGATCTCAAAAAACCAGGGGAGCCTTGAATTGAAGTCAATCCTTCCACCGAAACGGGCAGAACTATAAACCTTGCCCACGTATCCGTTAGCAAAGAATCGCAATGCTTTCGACCACAGGTACTTGTATTGTAACTCAAGAAACGCCTCGCTCTGGTTCCCCAATGAGAAATTACCGCCGAACTGCACCCCGAACCGGTTGGTCTTGGTCACATCCAGGTCCAGATCGAAGAAGCCGGTCCTGGGGTTATACCGGGCATTGGGGAAGATGGTTTTGATATATCCTTCATCGATGAACCGGAAATACTCCGGCCTGAGATCTTCAAGGCCGATCGTCTTCCGGCTGTGTTTCAGAATTCGCCGGGTATATCCCGCCTGCGGTTTCGTCAAACCGGCAATGTGGATCGAGTCGAACCGCAGCGCAGGTTTCCGGTTATTGAACCGGGATCGTTTCAACCCCATGGCCCTGCCGTCGACGGAATCGTGCACCAGGCGGCGGATTTCCGGGATTTTCCGGAGGGTGGCTGAATAACCGCTGTCGGCCAGCCGGGGAGTGAGCGAGAAATCGAGCAGGTTGACCGTAGGAATATTGGGAACGATCATCACGGAATTCGGATAGGCCAGGGTATCGCTCTGACGTTCCATCAACATGGTAAGCAACTGGGAAACAAGGTCTTCCCGGTCAGGCTTTTCGTATCGCTGGGCCACACGGCTTCCGATGATCACATCGGGATGAAACTCCTGGCGTGCCACATCACAGGGAAAATTGTTGTACATACCGCCGTCGTACACCAGTTTCCCTCCCACGGTGATGGGGGTAAAAATCAGCGGCAGGCTCATGGATGCCCTTACGGCCGAACTCAGGTCGCCTTTGCGCAGCACGAGTTGAGCGGTGGTGTCGATATCGGCCACCACACAACGGAACGGCACGAACAGGCTGTCGAAGTTCTCGTGGGCCACGGCATTCGATTGCGACAACATCTCCATCAGCCTGAAATCGATCTCGAAGGTCCGGATGAGCTGGGTCGGGAGCATGGAGGTCAGTTTCCGGTTGAAATCGAAACTGGTGGAGATCCACGAGGCATTCGGGTCTCCTTTCCGATAATAGTAAACGTATTTGGAATCCAACCCTCCGGTCACCCAGCGCTGAAATTCGTTGGATGCCATGATCTTTCCGATCTCGTCGGGGGAATAGCCCGATGCATACAGGGCGCCAACGACCGCCCCGATGGAGGTGCCGACGATGTAATCGACCGGTACATGCTGTTCTTCCAGCGCACGAAGTACCCCCACATGGGCGCCGCCTTTCGAGGCGCCGCCGCTCAGGACCAGAGCAACCCGCTGAGCCTGACTATAATAAGGAATGAGCAATGAACCCTGAACAAAACAAAGAAAAACAAACCATTTCCAGATGTTCCTCATTGCTCATCCCTTGTTGCAAATGGTTAACGAACCCTGGCCAGGGCCTGGTCAAGGTCGGCAATGATATCTTCCGCCTCCTCGATGCCGACTGAAAGTCTCACCAGTTCGTCGGAGATCCCGCCTTCTTTTTTGGCCTGTGCCGACAATTTGCTGTGTGTCATGGAAGCAGGATGCTGGATCAGCGTTTCGATACCGCCGAGGGATACAGCGAGCACACAGAGCTGAACCGAATTCATCAACTGCTTTCCGGCTTCCAGTCCTCCTTTCAGCCCAAAACTCATCATGGCTCCCGGACCCGCCATCAGTTCTTTTGCAAGCTCGTATTGCGGATGGGATTCGAGTCCCGGATAGGCGATCCAGGCAACCTTCGGATGGGCTTCGAGGAACCGGGCCACTTTTATGGCATTTTCCTGCGCCCGGTCGATGCGGATCCCGAGCGTTTTCAGTCCGCGCCGGGTCAGGAAGGCCTGGTGTGGGTCCATGTTGCAACCCATAGTGACCATCACGGGGCGAAGTTTCCGGTACATCTCCTCCGTTTTTGCCACGATGATCCCCCCCACGATGTCGGCATGACCGTTGAGGAACTTGGTAAGCGAATGCAGGACAATGTCGGCGCCGAGGTCGAGTGGTTTTTGCAGGTAAGGGCTGCAGAAGGTGTTGTCGACACACACGGGAATGTTGTGGGCATGCGCAAATTCACAGATGGCGCGGATGTCGGAGATCCCGATCGTAGGATTGGCCGGCGATTCGAGGTAGATCAGGGCGGTGTTCGGACGGATGGACCGTTTTACCGCTTCCAGATCGGTGGTGTCGATATAGGTGGATTCGACGCCAAAGCGTGAGAAGGTCCCTTCGATGATGCCACGCGCTGGCCCGTAAACGGCATTGTGACTGAGAATGTGTTTACCGGCTCCCAGCATCGCCATGTAGACGACCGAGACCGCTCCCATTCCCGATGAGCAACCGATGCCGTCGAACCCGTTCTCAAGGGCTGCGATGGTCTTTTCCAGGTCGCGGATCGTCGGGTTCCCGATACGGGTGTATATGAAGCCGTCACTTTCGCCGGCGAAGCATGCCGCACCGTGGTCGGCATCACGGAAAGAAAATGTTGAAGTCTGGTAGATGGGGGTGATCACGCTGCCCAACGGGTCTTTGGCGCCGGCGCCATGGACAAGGGTGGAGTTGAATCCGGCAGGTTTGTGTTTCATAGTATATTGATTTTATTATTGGTTTCGTGGTTTTTTCTTATCGCCGGATGATCCGGATATCGTTTTCGATGTCGGGATGCAGGTGCCGTTTCACCGCACACAGGGAGGCCGTCCGGATCACCGCTTCGTCATACTGGGCAGGAAAATCCGCCGGTACATAAATCAAAATGGTGACCCGCCCGATCATCTTCTTAACCGGATCGTACACGGTGTCCATTTCCAGGGTGATCCCCATTGAATCAATACCCCGTTGGTCGCAAAAACCCTTAACATAGATCCCGGCACAGGTACCCAATGATGCGAGGAAGGTACCGAACGGAGAAGGAGCGGTATTTTCTCCCCCGGCCTGAACAGGCTGGTCGGTCATTACGGTATGGCCGTCAATAATGGCATTGACTTTCTTATTTCCATCAAAATAAATCTCAATCGGCATAGTGTTGTTTTTTTTTTTGCACAAAGGTACATCTTTGCCGGGGAACCGTCTCAAAGAAAACAAAAAGCCAATCGCCCGTCAACATCCTCCAGCCTCGCATTAACGCATGATATTTACGATTTTCTCAATACTTTTGTGTGATTGAATCGGAATCCAATCCAACAAGACGATGAACAGAACAATTCTCTCCCTATTCGCCCTGGTGATCATGAACCTTGCGGCGGCCCAGGACGAATGCCGGCTGATGCGGTTCCCGGCTATTCACGGTAATCAGGTTGTGTTTACCTATGCCGGCGACCTCTATACGGTCGAACGAAACGGCGGACTCGCCAGGCGGCTGACCGGCGATGAAAACGGCTATGAGATGTTTGCCCGGTTTTCGCCGGATGGAAAGCATATCGCCTTTACAGGTCAATACGACGGCAATACCGAAGTTTACCTGATGCCCGCCGAAGGAGGGATTCCCAAAAGACTCACCTACACGGCTACTCTGGGGCGCGATGATGTATCGGACCGTATGGGACCGAACAACATTGTGATGACCTGGAGAGATAATGAATCGATCGTCTTCCGCTCGAGGAAACAATCCTTCAACGATTTCAAAGGTCAGCTATTCCTGGCGAACATCAACGGCGGAATGCCGGAGGAACTTCCGCTCCCCTGCGGCGGATTCTGTTCCTATTCCCCTGACCGGACCAAGCTTGCCTATAACCGGGTGTTCCGCGAATTCCGGACCTGGAAATACTACAAAGGCGGGATGGCCGACGATATCTGGATCTACGATTTCAAGAGCAAAAGCACCGAACAGGTAACCCGGAATATTTACCAGGACATGTACCCCATGTGGTTCGGCGATAAGATCTACTTCCTGTCGGAAAGGGAGCGTCCAACCAACCTGTGGTGTTACGACATCCAATCGAAAGAGACAAAAAAAGTGACCAATTTCACAGAGTATGATGTCAAATTTCCATCGGCGGGCGACGATGTGATCGTATTCGAAAATGGAGGTTATCTCTATCGCTTCGATCTCGCAGCACAAACGACAACCAAGATCCCGGTCAGGATCGCGGCCGACCTGACTACCGGGCGGAACAGCCTGAAGGACGCTTCGAAATTCATCCAGACCCTGTCGCTTTCGCCCGATGGCCGCCGTATCGCCATGGGCGCCCGGGGCGATGTTTGGACGGTGCCGTCGAAGAGCGGCATTACGCGCAACCTCACCCAGACACCCGGGATCCACGAACGCAATGTTGCCTGGTCGCCCGACGGAAAGTTCATCGCCTACGTCTCCGACCGGACCGGCGAGGATGAGATATGGATCCAGTCACAGGAAGGCAACACCGAACCGGTGAAACTGACCGCCAACGCCGACACCTATAAGTATGAGATCACCTGGTCGCCCGACAGCAAAAAGATCCTGTGGGCCGATAAAATGCTGCGGCTGCAGTATGTGGATGTTTCCACCCGGGAGGTGACACTGGTCGACCGTGCCACCAACTGGGAATTCAGGGAATATGGCTGGTCGCCCGACAGCAAATGGATCGTTTACACCTATCCGAGCCGCCGGGAAACCTCCCGCATTGACCTGTACGAACTGGCAACCAAAACCAGGACTCCGGTGACGGATTCCTGGTACGATGCAAGCGATCCTTCGTTCTCTTCCGATGGGAAATACCTGGTATTCACCTCTAACCGCGACTTCAACCCGACATATAGCTGGACGGAATGGAACCATGTGTATACCGACATGTCGAAGGTGTACCTGGTCACCCTTGCCAAAACCACCCCCAACCCTTTTGCCCCCGCGAACGACGAGGTCGGGAAACCCAGGCCAGGAGAGACACCTGAGAAGAAAGACACACTGGCCAGGAAGACGGTGAATGTGCAGGTTGACCGTGACGGGTTGATCGACCGTATCCTGGCCCTTCCGATCGAGGCCGGGAATTATGGCAGTGTATCCGGTACGGGCGACCAGGTGTTCTATACCCGGGCCGGCCGGGGCGACCAGCCGGTTTCCCTGGTGAGGTTCGACCTCCGGGAGCGTAAGGAGACCGTGTTGGGAAACTATGGCACCTACGAGATTTCTGCAGACGGGAAGAAAATGCTGGTTGCGGAGAAAGATAAATACGGAGTGATCGACCTTCCCCTGGATGGGAAGATTGAAGTAAAAGACTGGGCGGATCTTTCGAACATGAAAGTGATGGTGGATCTTAAATCGGAATGGTCGCAGATCTACCGGGAATCATGGCGGCAGATGAAGTATTTCCTTTACGCTCCCAACATGCAGGGATTGAACTGGGAGAATATCCGTTCGAAATACGAACCCCTGCTGGCCTATGTCAACAACCGTAACGACCTGAATTACATTATTGGTGAGATGGTGGGCGAGATCAGCATCGGCCATTCTTATGTAGGCGGTGGAGATAAACCCGCCCCCGAACGGATCCCACTGGGACTCCTGGGTGCACGCCTTTCCCGCGACGGATCAGGTTATTACAGGATCGACCGGATCCTGAAAGGGGAAAACTGGACGAAAGAGACCCGGTCGCCCCTTACCGAAGTCGGCGTTGATGCGCGGGAGGGGGATTTCATCATCGCCATCGACGGCAAGCCCACCAAGGGGATGAACGATATCAATGAGGCGATGGTGAACAAAGCCGGGGTCCAGGTTGAACTGACCCTGAACGGCACTCCTTCGGAAAAGGGCGCCAGGCGGGTGATCGTGGTTCCAACGGCGAACGAAGCCGGGCTTTACTATTTCAACTGGGTCCGCGACAACATCCGGAAAGTGAACGAAGCCACCCATGGAGAAGTAGGATACCTTCACATCCCCGATATGAGTGTGGAAGGGTTGAATGAATTCGTAAAGTACTTCTATCCGCAGCTTTCCAAGCGTGCCCTCATCATCGACGACCGGGGGAATGGCGGCGGCAACGTATCGCCGATGATCATCGAACGGCTTCACCGGGAGATGACCATGATCAACATGTCGCGCAACACTGATCCGATGCCGGGACGACTGGAGATGCAGTGGGGGCCGAAATGTATCCTCATCGACAACTACTCGGCTTCCGACGGCGACCTCTTCCCCTACCAGTTTAAAAAGCTGAAGATCGGGAAAGCGATCGGCAAGCGGACCTGGGGCGGCGTTGTTGGGATCCGGGGAAGTCTCCCGTTCATCGACGGCGGACAGTTGATGCGACCCGAATTCGCTCCTTACGATACGGATGGCAAAGACTGGATCATTGAAGGCCATGGCGTCGATCCCGATATCGAAGTTGACAACGATCCGGCCCGGGAATATGCCGGCGAGGACCAGCAACTGAACGCCGCCATCGATCTCATGAAGGAAGAGTTGCAGAACTGGCCGAAATCACTTCCGCCGATTCCGCCTTTCCCGGATAAAACCAAATGACGGAAGTTCTGAGCCCGGCCGGCTTTCAGATCCCGTCCAACTAAAAACCGGAACGATGCGCACCGGTCATGGAAACAGGCTTCGCCGGGTGCCGGCCGAAACGTGGCTGATTCTCGTCATCATGGGGATCGGGGCCGTTCTGAGGCTCTGGCGGCTGCCTGAAATCCCGTTTACACACGACGAATTCAGTGCCATCCTCCGTACCCGCTTTGATTCGTTCAGTGACCTGATCCGGTATGGTGTGCGGATTGACGGCCATCCCGCCGGCGTACAGGTTTTTCTCTATTACTACATCCATTGGTTCGGCCTTTCCGAAGCCGGTCTGAAGCTGCCCTTTATCCTGGCCGGCACCCTTTCCATCGGGCTGATCTACCTCATCGGGAAGGAGTGGTTCAACGGCACCACCGGACTGGCCGCCGCTTCCTTCCTGGCCTTCCTGCAATACCCGGTCATGTACAGCCAGATCGCCAGGCCTTATGCCAGCGGTCTCTTTCTCTCCCTGCTGGCAACCTGGTTCTGGACGAGGGCCCTATTCCGGCCCGGGCGAAGGTTTACGCTCAATCTCGCCGGGTTCGTCCTGACCGGTACTTTGTGTATGTACAATCACTACTTCTCGTTCCTGTTTGCCGGGATGGTTTACCTGACCGGTCTTTTCGTTTGTCCCCGCGAAAGAAGGATGGCCTGGTTCCTGTCCGGACCGGCGATGCTCCTCCTGTTTGCTCCGCACATCCCGATCTTTCTCAACCAGTTGGGGATCGGCGGGGTGGAAGGGTGGCTGCAAAAGCCCAGGTTCGATTTTCTGCTCGATTACCTGCAGTATTCGTTCCATTTTTCCGTATTCGTCGGACTGCTTGTGCTGACCCTCATCAGCCTGGCGCTTTACTGGCAGGGATCCCGGCCGGAAAAACGCAACCGGTTCATGATCATTTCGGCGGCCTGGTTCCTGATTCCCTGGCTGACCGGATACCTCTATTCCATTTTCCGGAGTTCTGTGCTCCAGTATTCGGTGCTGATCTTTTCCTTCCCTTACCTGCTGTTCCTTGTGACCGGCTGGTTCAATACGGAAAAACCCCGGCACCAGGCGATCGTCGCCGGTTTGATTGCCCTGATCGTCATCCCGTCGCTCATCATCGAACGCCGGCATTACCGGCTCTTTTACGAAGGGGCCTATGAATGTATCGTGAAAGAGACCCAACGACAGGTGACCGAAAAAGGAGCAGACCGTTGCCTGGTCCTGCTCGACACAAAACCCGACATCAACGACTATTACCTGCGAAAACTGAAGGCCCCGTCGCTTTCCTTCAGCCTTGTCGAACCGGGAGGGAGCAAAGGCGCGCTTGCAGGACGGCTCGACACCTGCCGGGCCCGTTACCTGGTGTTCGGTGCATTGTCATCCACCCGCCAGGAGCATTATCCCATGATGCTCGAAAAATTTCCTCACCTGCTATACCACCGGTATTTCCCGGGAGGTGACGAGTATCTTTTTTCGAAGGATCCGGAGGCGGGCGAATTGAATGAATATTCCTACAGCGTTACCAACACCTTTGAGCCCTCGCTGCCCGAATGGGGATGGGTGGACGGAAACCGTTGTACCGATTCGCTGGCCATCGGGGGAACCCGGTCATACCTGGTTAAAGCGGGGGAAGAGTTCAGCCCTGCCTACACCCACTCCCTCAGGGGAATGATCCGCAGCGAGAATGATATCATCGATGTTTATGCCGATCTGCGGACACCCTGCGTGTTTCCGGGAGCCTGGCTGGTGGTTACTGTTTCATCGGGAGGAAAAGACCTGAAATGGTGTGCCGCACCTGTCAATGATTTCGTTCGGCCGGGCCACACCGGGAGGGTGTTCCAGTCCCTGCGGATCAGCGATGTCGATATGCGGCACCATGGGATGAAATTCGCGGCTTACATCTGGAACCCGGTGAAGTCTCCTTTCCTCCTGGATAATTTCACAGTGAAAGTCAGAAGCGGTAATCCCTTGATCTACGGCCTGTTCAGAAAACTGTAGCGACTCACCCCCTTCCTCCGCATCCAACTCCATTCATTCTCCTTGACATTTCCGGATTCCGGATTGCTACCGTCTATAGTTCATTTACCGTATACCCGAGTTTCAGCAGGTTGCCCGGCTGCATCAGTTCCGTCAGCTTTTCACCGGGCACCAGGTTGAGCACGCGGTTAGCCTCGAAGATATCCACCCCGTTCTCTTTCATATACGTTGCCAGTCCCGCGCAGGCGTGGTACCCGACGAGCGGAATGAGCGCCGTGGTTACGGACGGGCTGCGGTAGAGCCGGTCACGGGCCGGGGCGCTGTTCACGATAACACCCCCCATCATATTGTTTTTTAACGTATTATCACATGCGATCAACAGTTTCAGGCTTTCCAGCAGGGCATGGCCGATCACCGGCAGATAGGCATTCAGTTCGAGACACCCCTGGGCGCACAGAGAGGTGATCAATTGATCGTTGGCATAGACCTTATGGGCGGCGCTGATGACGAATTCGGGGATAACCGGGTTGATCTTCCCCGGCATGATGGAGCTGCCTACCTGGTGCCGGGGGATGGAAAGTGACGGGTGACGGGTGACGGGTGACGGATGGCCGGGGGATTGAACGTCAAAGGTGGTGATATCGGAGGCAAGCAGGCGGATATCCGACACCATTTTTTCGAGGTTGACCGCATGGGATTTGATGATCGCATGAACCTCCACCAGGGGATCAAGGTTGGAGGTGGCATCGGCGAGGTTCTCGCTGCGGGTCAATGGCAGACCCGTTAATTTCTGCAAGTGGCCGGCCGCCTCCATGATGAAGAAGCGTGGAACGGCCATTCCCGTTCCGGTTGCACCTCCGCCGAGATTGACGGTCTTGATCCGCTCGAAGCATTTAGAAACCCGCCACCAATCCCTTGAAAGCGCCTCGCTGTATGTGCTGAAGAGCTTTCCGAACGAACCGGGCACGGCTTCCTGCATCTGGGTGTAAGCCACCCGAAGATCGTTCTGGTGGCTGGTCTCGAGCTGTTCGACCACAAACCGGAGGGCGTTGATGGAGGCTTCCAGGTCCTGCAGCAGAAACATTGCCGCAACCCGGAGTGCCGTAGGGACCACGTCGTTGGTTGACTGGAAAACATTGGCATCCTCGATCGGGTCGATCAGGTCATAGCGCCCGGGCGCCTCTCCCATGTTCAGGAGGGCGACATTGGCAACTATCTCATTCACATTCATATTGATACTGGTACCAGCCCCTCCCGAAACTGCAGGAACGATAAAAGAACCGAAGTGCTCTCCTTCGGCAACCTCACCGGCCGCGTGCGAAAGATGGGCAAACCGTGTGCCCGGGTATCCCTCCTCCTTCCCCGGGATCCGGCCGTACTTGGCGGAAACTGCCCGAAAATACTCTTCGGCCGTCAGGTAGCATGCTTTCTTTACCAGGCCCATCGCCCGGTACCATTCGACATGAAACCGTGTGACATCCGGGAAGTTAGCGGCAGCCCGCAACGCATGAATGCCATACAGGGCCTCTCCCGAAAGGGTCACTTCTCCGATAGCATCTTTCTCTGTTCGTGATGACATAGTGCTTTCTTTGCTTGAACAAAGGTATTTTTTTTTGCGGCAGGCAGGCAACTAAAAACGACCCTCAACTGTCTTTACCAGGACATTGAACATTTTTCAAAGACATGGATCTTAACGGCGGGATTTCTTTGCTGATATGGTATGTTATGTCGGAAAAATCTGTAACTTCGTAACTTCATAGAACTAATCATCAAACGTTGCCGATGTATTTGAAAAAGACCCTCTTTTTCTTTGTTTTCCCGGCATTCTTCCTTTCCCTGGCATCCATGGCCCGGAATGAAGGGACTAAAGAACTGGAACCGCTAGCTGTCGGAGGTGAAAGCAATCCCACCAAAATGCATCTTTCTTCTTATTCGAGTTCAACCAATGTAAATTACAACAATTTCGCGCTATATACCGCTGCCGCGAACGAACGGCTTCAGATCACCATCGGGAATGTGACTCCCGGTACCGGCGAAAAGATCTATTTCGGATTCAAGCCCCAGCCGGTCACTTCCGGGTTCCCCCCCACTCCATCGGACCCGCAGATCACCTGCCGGATCCGGCGGCCGGGAGGTACCATCCTTTGGGGTCCTACCCTGCTGCCATGGCAGACCGGCAACCAGGGCTATATCGACACCTACCTCCAGGCCAACACCGGTCCGAGTGTCCTGCCGGGCGGAACCGGAGGATATAATGCATTCGTGGTCACCCCCGATTCGGTGGGGGACTACTACATCGAATTCACGTTCCCGGGCACCAACACCACCCGGACCTTCGATTACTTCGACATCACCGTGGCCAACGGGAGCGGCACCAAGATCCCCGGCCGGGTGTGGTCCAAAGCCTGGCAGTTTACCACCGACGGGGACCAGAATATCTCGAAAGCCGTCC
>DAONFN010000018.1:0-16408 GCA_035403625.1 Bacteroidales bacterium | reverse complement strand
GCCTCCGATCGTTCCTTCCAGTACTGGTTGATCATCGACTGCATGTCCTGGTTCTGGAACTCGTCGAACGACAGGGTGGTGGGAATACGGTAAACCGTTTCGCCGATCTTGTAGGTATTGTAATACTGCCGGGTGACCGGGTCGTATTCCACAACCGATTTGATGTTGGAGGGGTTGTTCAGGTAGATGGGACTTTCATTCCCTGAACCGGGGAGTACGGTTTCCTCGTTGAACGGGTAACGGAGGGTGGTGTCGCCCCGGTAGTTGGTGTCGGGGAGAAAAGCGTAAAACGCCGGCAAAGCCTTGCCCGTGCCGGCTCTGACCGTCGGGAAAATCCATCCTGCAACCAGCAGGAGAGCCAGGCAGAGAAGAGGGTATACGTTGTATTTCTTCACTCAGTGCAGTAACGTGCAATTAATACGCAAGACATGCGCTATAACATTTTTAACGCATGTTTGATCAGTTGTTCCACCGTCAGCCCCGTTCCTTCCGCTTCGATAATCTTGTTCAGCGCCTTGTCGGCCACCATTTTCGGAAAGCCCAGGATGATCAGTCCTGATAACGCTTCTTCCTTCCTGGTATTGTGCAAAACGCCTGATTTTTCATAGGGAATCAGCTCTCTGGGCACCTTGTCGCGCAGATCGACGATAATGCGCTGAGCCGTCTTTGCCCCGATCCCCTTGATCCGCTGAAGCGCAGGGGCGTCACCGTCGGCGATCGCCCGGTGAACCTCGGCGGGGGTGTGCGAAGAGAGGATGACCCGTGCGGTGTTTACCCCTACCCCCGAAACACTGATGAGCAGGCGGAAAAGTTCCCGCTCGCCCTGATCGGCGAATCCGTAAAGGAGAATATCGTCTTCCCTTACCACCAGATGGGTGTACAGGGTGCAACGTTCGTCTTCACGGAGCTGGGAATAGGTGTGCAGGGATATATTGAGTAGAAACCCGATGCCGTTGATGTCGAGCACGGCGTAGGCCGGGTTCTTCTCTACCAGTTTTCCCTGCAGGTAATCGTACATGTCGTTGATAAAGTATGAGTAACCCCGGGTCTTCCCGGAAAAGTGCAAAGGTAAAAAAATCACGGAAATCAAAAACGTCCCGTCTTCATATCCTTTTCGTATTTCGGAATTTTTATACTCTTTTATTTGTTTTATGAAAAACCGGGTTATTTTTGCACCACGAGATTACATTACAATTATGTATAAATAAAAAACCAACCTCCATGAAACGACTGATCCTCCTCATTTTAACAAGTTTTTCATTCCTCAGCTTCAGCCATTCGCAAAGCATCATTGCCCTTGACCACGCCACAGGCGGCAGCGAATTTTTCACCCGGCTCGACAGTGCCATCGCCCATGCCACCGGCAGCGATTACATCTATCTGCCGGGAACGACCCTGATGCAGATCGACGATGTCGTGATCGACAAACCCGTCCATATCATCGGGGCCGGTATCAATCCCGACTCCAGCATGGCCACCGGGATCACGTATCTCACCGGCAACATCACGGTGGTTGCAGGAGCCGACAACGGCAGCCTCCAGGGGATTATGCTCAACGGCACCCTCACCTTCGGCACCAGCCACGCGAACCAGCATGTCTCCTCCTACTACGTTTCCCGCTGCAACCTGGCCACGCTTTATCTCTCCTACAATGGCACCGACACCACCACCTCGTCGTTCCTCTTCCGTGAGAACATCATCCGGGGTCATGTGTACGGAGGATTTTCCAATGCTGTTTTCAGGAACAATATCTTCGAAGCCCAGCTCAACTATTTCTATGGCGCCACCTTTGCCAACAACGACTTCCTGTGGGGCAGCACCCGGACGATCAATGCTTTTATTCGCAACAGCACCTTTTCCAACAACATTTTCAAGCATTACTGTGTCGCTTACTATGGCTACAGCCCATTGTCATCCTACAACAATAATTATTACAACAACATGTTCAATGGTCCGCTGCAGTTCTCAAGCGATTACTATGGCTGCATTCCCGACGGCAACGGGATCGGGTTCATCAGCGGGAACCTGGAGAACGTCCAGAATGCATTGATCTATACCAGCCAGAGCGGTTACACGTATGATATCCATCACAATTTCCACCTGGCGGCCGGAAGTCCGGGAATCAACGCGGGAACCGACGGCACCGATATCGGGATTTACGGCGGGTCCGAATCGTTCAAGGACGGTTCTCTTCCGGTGAATCCGCATATCCGCTTCCAGAGCGTGGCCGGTTCGACCAGCCCGAACGGGATGCTGAACATCCATTACAAAGTAGCCGCCCAGGAAAGGTAGGACCGCCATGAGAAAATACCTTCTTCTCCTGTGGTTCCTCATCGGCCAGGGCTTTCTGCTGTATGCCCAGTCGCCCCCCGGGATCTCCTCGTGGCAGTATTGGTTCGATGATAACGCTGCCGGCACGGTGACTCAGTCCCTCGTGTCCTCTCCTTTCACGGATATATCCCTGGCGGTCGACGCCTCGGCGCTCCCTGCCGGCCTGCACCGGCTGAATGCCAGGTTCGGGGACGATTCACTCCGGTACAGCCCGGTGTCCACCTCGGTGTTCTTTCACGCCGGACCTGTGCAGGTTACCGGCTATGAATACTGGTTTAACCACGATTACGCCGCAAGACAGCAGTCCGGTCTGACACCTTCGGCCACGACGACGCTGAATACGAACGTGGCGGTCAATTCCCTTCCCTTCGGTCTGAACACCTTCTCTATCCGGTTCAGCAGCGGGAACAGCCGGTTCAGCAGTATTTCCACCTTTCCATTTTATTACGATCCGGGTACCGTCATTGTGGCCTACGAATACTGGCACGACGACCAATACGCCGCGAAGGTCGAAGTACCGGTTGCCGCCACAGGTTTGCTTGACCTGTCGCCGGCTTTCGCTGTCCCTCCGGGGAATCCCGGCATGCATACCTTCCATATCCGGTTCCGGAGCAATACGGGCCGCTGGAGCCCGGCCGCCTCCTCGCTCTATTACCGGCATGGCGGATCCGCCGGCCAGTCGGACATCACGGCCTATGAATACTGGTTCGACGACAACGACGCCGGCCACGTAACGGTCCCGGTCACCGCACAACCGGCATGCAACATCCTCGCACAGATTGGAACGCCGCCGCTTTCGCCGGGACTTCACCGCGTACACATCCGGTTCCTCTCGGGCGACTCCCGGTCGGCGGTCACTTCGCAGATGATCTTCATCAGCGGTCGCGCAGAAGTCGCGTCAAACCTGGTCACCGGATACAGCTACTGGATCGACGGGGACCCGCAGACACTTCATTCCGTATCCCTCCCATCGCCGGCCGGCAGCATAGATATTCTCGATTCGCTGGCGCTGCCTTACGCAGGAGTCGGGAAACACCTGCTCAACATCCGGTTTGTCGATACCCTAGGACTGGCGGGTCCGGTGACCAGCGATTCGATCCAGGTGACCAACTGCGCCCCTTATTCAGCCGGCGCTATCACCGGGAACAGCGGGGTGTGCCGGGGCGCTTCAGGGGTGGTTTACTCGATCCCTGTGATCGCAAACGCCACAGGATATGCCTGGAGTGTTCCACCCGGTGCCCAGATCGTTTCCGGCTTCAATACCCGTAGCATCACCGTCGATTTCACCGCCAATGCCGTATCGGGTGATATCCAGGTCTATGGCACGAATCTCTGCGGGAACAGCGCCGGGAGTTCGCTGACGGTTACGGTCAGTTCACCTCATACACCAACGATCAGCGGTCCTGCCTCGGTTTGCGCCGGAACGACGGGCGCGGTCTATTCCACCCAGCCGGGAAAATCGGGCTACCTCTGGTCGGTTTCGGGGGGAGGGATGATCGTATCGGGTGCGGGAACCTACCGTGTGACCATCGACTGGGGTGCCGCCGGCAGCGGGACGATAACGGCCGGGTATTTCGAATCAAGCGGCTGTTTCGGCTCCGGAACGATCGCCGTGACCATCCGTCCGCTCCCGCCGGTCAGTTATTCTCTCCCCGGGCAGGTGATATCTTCCGGCCAGTCGATCTGCGCCGATGCACTCACGGTGGTATCGGTCCCGATACAGGGCAGCCAGTTATCCGTCCAGCCGGGGGCTTCAGCCATCCTGGTCGCCGGAGAACGGATCCAGTTGAAAGCATATTCGTCCTTTGCCGGCAGCCAGGGCGTACGGGTCCTTCCCGGTGGTTACCTGCACGCTTATATCACAACCACCTGCCAGTATTGTAATTCCCTCGCCGGTGCTCATTTCCTGGCGATGAAGGAGGAAGAGGCAACCCCGGCGGTACCATCAGGGAATTCCCCTGGCGATGGCACGTTAAAGGTCTTTCCGAATCCAACCCCGGGGAAGTTCCGGCTTGAACTGACAGGAGGAGCAAGCCAGATCGGGAGTGTAGAGATCTACGCCCCTTCGGGAAGAAGGATTTCGACACAACCGTTGAAGGATGTGCAGCAGCAGGAATTTTCACTTGAAGGAAACCCGCCAGGGCTGTACCTGATCCGGGTGATCCGCGGAAATGCCATCTCCGCGGCGCGTGTCATTTTGAACAGATAAAGGAAAGGAGCAGGTTCAGCGCATCAGGTTGTGATCGCGCAGGACCTGCTCCAGTTCCATCAGGGAAATCGGTTTGGCTAGGATCGTCTTCGCCCGGTCGAGGAGAAACATGGTCGGAGTAGCGTAGATGTTATAATCATCGGCCGATTTGCCTCCAAACCCTTTGAGGTCGGAAACATCGATCCATCCCGTCTTTTGCTCCCGGATGAACCGGGTCCACTCGGTGCGGCTGGTATCGATCGATACGGCCATCACTTCGAAACGCTTCGGTTGCTGTTTTTCATAAATCTCCTTCAGCCGCGGCATCATCGACATGCAGTGGGGGCAAGTGGTGGCATAGAATACGAGCAGCGTGAATTCGGAATCGACCGAGGCCAATTTAACCGCCTTTCCCATCGTATCGGGCACTTCAAGGTCGGGGGCGACCTTGCCCACGGCGATCTTCTTGAAGGTGTCGAGTTTCTTTTGGAGGGCCGATTTCCGTTCCGAATCCTCGCAGGAGGAGGGATCTTTGAAATTGTCGGCGATATAGGTGATCACTTCATCGAAATGGTATTTGTCGAACCCGCCAACCAGGTAATCGAGCCAGAATTTGTACAGGGTGGGATTCACCGAAGCAGCGCCCAGCATGACGGTCACGGCCTTGATGAATTCGGCTTCCAGTTGCTTCTGCGACAACCGGTTATTGCTGTAAAGCGACAGGTAGGCGATCGCCTTGTTCACCAGGACCATGCTGCGAAGCAGGGAGGTGTCGGAAAAATCGAGTTTGTCGAAATAGTGCTGTTTGAGCAGGTTCAGCCGTTCGTCCTTGGAGAGTGATGCCGGGATGAACGGGGTCTGGTAGGCTTTGGCAATCCGGATGGCATAGGCGTCGGGATATTTCCGTATCAGCGAATCCAGGAACCGTTGCTGGGATCGCTGGAGCCCTTCCAGTTCAGCCGCAGCTTTCCGGTAAAAGGCATCCTTCTCGGGATAGTAATCGACCACCGGCATGAGCAGTTGTAACTTGTCCTGGTTCATCCGGTCGAGCTTCAGGTAAGCCATGTTGATCCGGTTCTCGACCGATGCGGTAAAATCCAGGCTGTCGCCCGGCTCCGTTTCCGTGGTCCTGAAATCGACGTTTTCCTGGTTCCAGATCACATCGACAAACCGGTCTTTACCCCATGAAATCCGGTACATACCCGGCAGCCGGTTGACCAGGGTGAAACGGAACCGGCCGGAAGGATCGGCCACTGCCGAATCGATCGCCCGGGTACGCTCCCCGTAAATGCTCATCAGCTGCACCCGTTTCCCTTCGAGGTGCCGGATGGTCCCGCTGATGGTGTTCTGGCTCCTGCCGGAGAAAGGAAAAAGCAGGAGGAATACCCACAATGCCAGTATGAACTGCCTGGTTTGCCCGGCCTGCGACGTCTTCATTTTCAGATTATTTCTTCTTCTTGTCTACCGGTCCCAGGATCTCTTCCAGCTTCTTCATCAGGTCTTCGCCACGCAGGTTACGTCCGATGATCTTCTGGTCCTTGTCGAGCAGCACATTGGCGGGGATGGAGTTGACGCCATACAGTTTTCCGGCTGCATTGCCCCAGCCTTTCAGGTCGGAGACGTGGGTCCAGGTGAGCTTGTCGTCTTTCACGGCCTTTATCCATTTCTCGCGGTTCTGGTCGAAGGAGCAGCCGAGTACATCAAAACCCTTCTTGTTATACGCCTGCCAGGCTTTCACCACATTGGGGTTCTCGGCACGGCAGGGACTGCACCACGAAGCCCAGAAATCGACCAGCAGGACCTTTCCTTTCAGCGAGGAAAGCTGGACGGGTTTGCCGGTGCTGTCGTTCATGCTGAAGTCGGGAGCGGGCTGCCCCACCTGCACGCTCTGCAGGACACGGACGCGTTCGCGTAGCGACTTGAGGTACATGGATGCGTTCAGGGTGGTATCCATCGACCCAACGATCTGTTCCAGTTCGGGCAGTTCAAACTGCCAGCTGTTGCGCAACACGATGTACGGAGATACTACCGATTTGTTGTTGGTCTTCGCAAAGTCAACCAGTTGTTTCTTCATCTCCGCGTCGAGGGCCGTCGAGAGGGAATCGTTCCGTTTCATGCCCAGCGTATCGCTTTTTTCCTTGGCGGCTTTCCAGTCGGAGTAAACCACATCCATCTTCGCGTTGATGGCATCGGTCATCGTCTGGTATTGCTTGAAGATATCATGCGTGGGAGAACCTGTAACAACCGATTTTTCGACGGTATCGGGATTTATCTCGATCTGGATGGCCGTATTTTCCACAAAAACAGGAAGGATCAGCTGACTCGAAGGAAGAGAGATATGGATGAGTTCGGGGAGATCCACTTTCCCTTTAAAGACAAACGAACCCTTTTCGAGCCGGGTCGAATCGGTGTTCACCCATTTGTCGGCTTCGAATTTCTGAAGGAAAACAAGGCCCGTATCGATCTTGTTCACGTGGCCCTTGATGGCGTATTCTCCCCGGGGTCCGGTACAACCGGCCAGGATCGCGACGACAAAGAGTAATAATGCGGTTTTTTTCATGGGACAAAGGTGGGTTTGAGGGTGTAACGGGCGCAAAATTACGGCTTTTCCCTAAACAAAATTAATCCTACTTTTACCGGGTAAATTGACCGTCATGACAAGACACTCCCTGCTTGCAGCGGGCTTATTGATGCTGCTCACCCGCTTTCCCGTTCTCGCCCAACCCGAAGCCCGGCCCTACGACCTTTCCAAAGATCCGGTGCTTTACACGGTGGGGTATGCCCACCTCGACACGGAGTGGAGGTGGGATTATGACGCCACCATCAATGTCTGCCTGAAGAACACACTCGATGACAATTTCAAGTTGTTCGAAAAATACAAGCCCTATGTGTTCACCTTTTCCGGCGCCCGGCGATACCGGATGATGAAGGAATACTACCCCGACCGGTATGACCGGCTGAAGAAATACGTGGCCCAGGGCCGGTGGAATGTCGGTGGTTCATCGGTGGATGAATGCGATGCCAACATCCCGTCGCCCGAATCGGTGATCCGCCAGGTGTTGTATGGCAACGGATTTTTCCGGGCCGAATACGGAAAAGAGAGTGTCGATTTCCTCCTGCCCGACTGCTTTGGTTTTCAGGCTCACCTTCCCTCGGTGCTGGCCCACGCGGGATTGAAAGGGTTCTCCACCCAGAAGTTGTCGTGGGGCTCGGCCAGCGGCATCCCCTTTTCGGTTGGCCGTTGGATCGGTCCCGACGGAAAAGGCATTGTGGCGGCGTTGAATGCCACGAGTTACGGGGGCGGGATCAAACAGCGGCTCGATACCTCGGCTTACTGGTCAAAAAGGATCAGCGAGAACGGGAAAAAGTACGGGATCTTTGCCGATTACCGGTACTATGGCGTCGGCGATGAAGGCGGTGCCCCGCGGGAAGAAGACGTTCAGCATGCCGTAGGCAGCCAGGGCCAGCCGGGCAGCCTCTTTTCCGTGTACCTGGCCTCCTCCGACCAGCTTTTCCGCGACCTCTCCCCGGAACAGAAAGAGAAACTGCCCTCCTATACAGGAGACCTGCTCCTTACCGAACATTCGGCCGGATCGCTTACGTCGCAGGCCTATATGAAGCGCTGGAACCGGAAAAACGAACAACTCGCCCTCGCTTCCGAACCTGCAGCCGTGATGGCCGACTGGCTCGGCAGCCTCCGGTACCCGCAGAAACAACTCAACGACGCCTGGTGGCTGGTTTTAGGAAGCCAGATGCACGACATCCTTCCGGGAACGTGCATCCCGAAGGCCTACGAATACGCCTGGAACGATGAAGTGCTGGCGCTGAACCGTTTCGCTTCGGTTCTTGAAAGTTCGGCGGAGGCCGTTATCCGCGGTCTCGACACCCGCGGGAAAGGGATCTCGCTGGTGGTTTACAATCCCCTTTCCATCGCGCGGCGCGAACCGGCCGAAGCCACCGTTATCTTCCCGAAAGAGGTTCCCGCTACGCTGAAAGCCGTCGATCCGGCCGGCGCCGAATTCCCGGTCCAGATCCTGGAAAAAACGGGCAACACCCTGCGCATCCTCTTCCCCTGCAACATTCCGCCCTTCGGATTCGCCTGCTATGACATTCAGCCCGGCAACCCGGCAACGGCTTCGAAACCGGGACTCTCCGTATCTTCCAAAGGAATGGAGAATGAATTCCTGAAAATCACCGTCAATGCCGATGGCGACATTGCTTCGGTGTTCGACAAGAAATTGGGCAAGGAATTGCTGTCGGCCCCGATGCGGCTGGAATTCCGCAAGGAACATCCTGCCTACTGGCCGGCCTGGAACATGGACTGGAACGACCGTAACAAACCGCCACTGGGGTATGTGAAAGGTCCCGCCACCGTTACCGTCACCGAACGCGGACCGGTCCGGGTGGCGCTGCGGATCGAACGGGAAGCCCGCAACTCCGTCTTCATCCAGCAACTCGAGCTGGCCGCCGGCCGCGAACCGCTGGTGGTCCGCAACACCATCCGGTGGCAATCGAAAGGGGTGAGCCTGAAAGCCACCTTCCCGCTGATGGCTTCCAATGGCCAGGCTACTTACAACCTCGGATTGGGTACCGAAGAGCGTGCCAACAACAACGAAAAGAAATACGAGGTGCCGTCACGCGAATGGTTCGACCTCACCGACCAGTCGGGTAATTTCGGCGCGACTGTGATCGAAGATTGTAAATTCGGCTCCGACAAGCCCGACGACCGCACACTCCGGCTGACCCTGCTCTATACGCCGGCCACCAACTTCTACCACGACCAGGCCACGCAGGACTGGGGTATTCATGAGGCTGCATACGGATTGTATTCCCATAAAGGGGATTGGAAAGCCGGTTTGTCCGAATGGCAGGGACGGATGCTGAACCAGCCCCTGCGTGTATTCAATGCCGCGCCGCATCCCGGGTCGCTGGGCAAGTCGTTCTCCTTTGCCCGGAGTTCTTCGCCCCAGGTCGATATCCGCGCGATCAAGAAAGGAGAGAACGGCAAGGACATCATCCTAAGGCTCCAGGAACTCCTGGGATCGGAGGTCCGCGATGTGGAAATCACGATGGCTGCCAGGATCACCCGGGCCTGGGAGGTCAACGGGCAGGAAAAACTGCTGGGAGAGGCAACGGTGAAGAATGGGAAACTGGTGGTAAGCCTCGACAAATTCGCCCTCCGCAGTTTCGCCGTACAGCTTGAGGCTCCCGCCGAAAAGATGGCTGAACCGGTTTCGGCTCCTCTCCCGCTGTCATTCGACCGGGATGTGGTTTCGGGTGACGGAAACCGGAAAGACGGGAATTTCGATGGCGGGATCACCTTCCCGGCCGAACTCTTCCCGGAGACGGTCGTAGCGGATGGGATCCTGTTTAACCTGGGATCGGGTGCAGACGCAAAGAATAACGTGGTGACCTGCCGGGGGCAAAAGATCATGCTGCCGAAAACCGGTACCTATCGCCGGATATCCATGTTGGCAGCGGCGGTGACCGACACCACCGGGATCTTCCGGATCGGAGGAGAGAAAGTGCCTGTTAAGGTGCAGGCGTTCCGGGGCAACGTGGGTCAGTTCGACAACCGTACCTGGGACAAACTAGGGCGGATGACGGGACTGGACAAGGGTTTTATCAAGCGTGACGAAGTGGCCTGGTATGCCACCCACCTGCATCACGATACGGCCAACCTGGCCTACCGCTACGGCTACCTTTTCAAATACGATATTGCCGCCACGCCTGAAGCAGGGTTGCTGCAATTGCCCGACAATCCTGCGATCCGCATTTTCGCCATATCCGTAGCAGATGCGCCTCCCGGGCAGGTGGCCGCCTCGGGACCGCTATACGATGACTTCACCGGGCGGACCGCGCTGGACCTGAAGCTGACAAAGAGTTTCGTTACCGATGGAATGAAGGCGGTGGTGAAGATTACGGCCAACAGCGACCGGAACCTGGCGAAGTTGCCGGGAAAAGTCACCATGAAGGATTATGCCGACATCCACCAGCCCAACGGGGTGACGGTGAGGTACTACGCGGATACCCTTCCGGAAGGGGGGACCCCGTCGGGGTGGGGGGACCCTGTCGGGGTAGGGGTTCCGGCTGTCAACGACGGCATGTACGACCTCCTGCCGGCCGACTCAGTGAACGACCGTTGGTCGGAGACCGGCGAAGGCCGTCTGATCATGGACCTGCAGAAAGAATTGGAACTCGACAGCCTTCACCTGTTTGCCACGCAAAGCGTAAAACGAGGGGGACAGTCCTTTTCGCTGTGGGGAGCTTCGGGGAATAAACAGCCCGATTTCAAAGGGGATCCGGTCAGAGCCGGGTGGAAATTCCTCGCACTGGCGCCCTCCGAGGACCTGTGGGGCGACAGCAAAGTGCTCTACACGGTGACACCCCTTCCCGGGGAACACGCGACCTGCCGATACCTGCTGTGGATCAGCGAAGACACTCCGCACGGGCCCTACTATTTCAGGGAAGTGGATGTTTTTGAACGACAGAGGTGACCCGGTTGCGGGCGTGAAACTTCAAATACCTTACCCTGACGGGCGCTTCCCCGTAGCTGCGGAAAACGATAAAAAGTGTTAAAAAAGGAAGAATTTTTGCATATGCGAAATTTTTCCTTTTTTTATCCTTACCTTTACATAGTTAAACCAAAGACATTTTTGCCGGTCAGGTTACGGATATAGAAAAAAGGAAGTAACCATCGGGGGGCCGGCGCGATGAAGCGATAACTCATGCACGGAGGCCTGTACGAGCGGAAGATCTCTCCCGGGCAAAAAAAATCGCCCCCCAGGGAAGGAAGAGCTGATCTGGAGGCTATTGTTGACCGGATTCGTCATTATTGTGCCTCCCGGGAACATTGCGTACAGGAGGTAAACCTGAAACTGGTCCAGTGGAAAGTCTCGCCCGAAAAACGCCGAAAGATCCTCCGTACGCTCATGGAGGAGGGGTATATCAACGAGGATCGTTACGCCCGTCTCTACGTCCGAAGCAAATTTCATATCAACAAATGGGGGCGGGTCAAGATCCGCTATGAACTCCGGAACAGGCTCCTTGCCGACAGCATCATCGACAAAGCCCTCGAAGAGATCGGGGAAGACGATTACCATCGCACCATCCAGGAACTGATCCAGCGAAAGTGGTCGGAAATTAAATCCGAAAAAACCTTGAACATCCGCGAAAAAATTATCAATTTTGTCACGGGTAAAGGATTCGAGATTTACCTGATCACGCAAATCATTACTGAACTTAACATCTGACATGGTTTCACAGGAACAGCTGAAAGACCTTCAGGCAAGACTGGATGTCTTGAGGAGGTATCTTTGACATCGATAACAAACTAGCCCGGATAGCCGAAGAAGAACAGCTATCCCAAGCCCCCGATTTCTGGAACAACCCCAAAGCCGCCGAACTGGCGCTCCGGGCGATCCGTGATAAGAAAATCTGGACCGACGCCTACCGCGAGGCTGTCCGCAGCCATGAAGACCTGCAGGTTCTCTGGGAATTTTACCTGCAGGGCGAAAGCACCGAACCGGAGTTGGAAGCCCACTACAGCGAAACCCTCCGTATGGTCGAGGAACTGGAATTCCGTAACATGCTCAGCGGAGAGGAAGATCAGCTCGGGGTGATCGTGCAGATCAACTCGGGCGCCGGCGGAACAGAATCGCAGGACTGGGCCGAGATGCTCATGCGGATGTATATCCGGTACGCCGAACGAAGCAGGTTCAAGGTTACCGAAGTGGACTACCAGCCGGGCGATGTCGCCGGCATCAAGTCGGTCACCCTGGAATTCGACGGAGATTATGCCTACGGCTACCTGAAAGGCGAAAACGGCGTCCACCGGTTGGTGCGCCTCTCCCCTTTCGATTCGAACCATAAACGCCATACCTCCTTCGCATCGGTGTATGCCTACCCGATCATCAACGACGATATCGTGATCGAGATCAACCCCGCCGACATCAGCTGGGATACCTTCCGCAGCAGCGGCCCCGGAGGCCAGAATGTCAACAAGGTGGAAACTGCAGTCAGGCTTAAACACGAACCCTCCGGCATCATCATTGAATGCCAGGAAACCCGCTCGCAGGGACAAAACCGGGAAAAAGCCCTCCGCCTGCTCAAGTCCCAGCTTTACGAGATCGAACTGCGTAAAAAAAGGGAGAAGATCACCGAAATCGAAAGCGGAAAAAAGAAGATCGAATGGGGAAGCCAGATCCGGAGTTATGTGCTCCACCCTTACAAGATGGTGAAGGACCTTCGCACCGGTTACGAAACGTCCGATACGCAGGCGGTGCTCGACGGCGATCTCGATAAATTCATCAAGTCGTACCTGATGGAGTACGGAAATGCCTGATGATGTACGATTTACGAATGACGAATGACGATTGACGAATGACGATCGACGATCTAGGATTTTTGAATTAACTTTATTGCATGCTGAAGATCTATCATAATCCTTCTTGTAAAAAGTCCAGAGCCGGATTGCAGTACCTCAGGGACTCGGGCAGGGAATTCACGATCGTTGAGTACCTTAAAAAGCCACTTTCCTCCGGTGAACTGGAAAAGTTGCTGGTCAAGCTGAACCTGAAACCCCTGCAGGTGATCCGCACGCAGGAAGAGTATTTCCGGCAGCATCTGAAAGGAAAGAATTTCGAAGACCACGAACTGGTATCCATCATCACCGGCCAGCCCAGGCTCCTGCAACGCCCCATCGTCGAATCGGACTACAAGGCCGTGGTGGGCGACCCGGTGGAGAATATCCAACCCCTGATCCGTTAACTGATCCCTGAACCTCCAAAAACCCCTTGCCATGAAAACCCGCATTGAAAAAGACACCATGGGCCCCATCGAGGTGGCCATGGACAAATACTGGGGAGCCCAGACCCAGCGCTCGCTGACCAATTTCAAGATCGGGGAGCCGGGATCCATGCCGAAAGAGATGATCATGGCCATGGCCATCCTGAAAAAAGCCGCTGCCATGGTCAACTCCGACCTCGGTGTGCTGAACGCCGAAAAGAAAGACCTGATCGTGGCGGTCTGCGACGAGATCCTGGCCGGACAGCTCAACGACCAGTTCCCGCTGGTGATCTGGCAGACAGGCTCCGGTACGCAGACGAACATGAATCTCAACGAGGTGATCGCCAACCGCGCCCATGTGCTGCATGGCGGCGTGCTGGGCGGGGATGAGAAAACCTTCATCCATCCCAACGACGACGTGAACAAGTCGCAATCGTCGAACGACACCTTCCCGGCAGCCATGAGCATTGCCGCCTACAAAATGGTCACCGGCACCACCCTTCCCGGCGTCGAACGTCTCCGGTCGACCCTGGCGAAAAAGTCGGAAGAGTTTGCCGCTATCGTGAAAACCGGCCGGACCCATCTTATGGACGCCACCCCCCTCACCCTCGGACAGGAATTCTCGGGTTATGTTTCCCAACTGGATCACGGCCTGAAAGCACTGAGGAACACCCTCCCCCACCTCGCCGAGCTGGCGCTCGGAGGCACCGCCGTCGGTACCGGGCTCAACGCCCCGAAAAACTATGACGTGCTGGTAGCCAAAAAGATCGCCGAACTGACCGGACTTCCCTTCGTGACTGCCGAAAACAAATTCGAATCCCTCTCGGCCCACGATGCCGTAGTGGAAACTTCAGGGGCGCTGAAAACTCTGGCCGTCAGTCTGATGCATATCGCCTCCAACATTCGCCTGCTGGCATCCGGCCCGCGCTGCGGGATCGGCGAACTGATGCTCCCCGAAAACGAACCCGGTTCGAGCATCATGCCCGGCAAGGTGAACCCGACCCAACCCGAAGCGATGACCATGGTATGCGCCCAGGTTCTTGGAAACGACGTTGCCATCAACGTTGGGGGGATCAGCGGACACTTCCAGCTCAATGTCTTCAAGCCGCTCATGATCTCGAACCTGCTGATGTCGGCCCGGCTGCTCGGCGATGCCTGCGTATCGTTCAACGACAACTGCGCCATCGGTATCGAACCTAACCTGGCCGCCATTAAAAAGAACCTCGAGAACTCGCTGATGCTGGTCACAGCCCTCAACCCGCATATCGGGTACGATAATTCCGCGAAGATCGCCAAGAAGGCACATAAGGAACATAAAACTCTGCGGGAAGCCACGCTGGAACTGGGACTTCTTTCGGATGAAGAATTTACCAAGATCGTCGACCCGGCCAAGATGACGGGTCCGAAATGATCAGAACCGGATCTCCTTCTTTAATCCCGTCAGGCGGTAAACATACGCATTCCTGATGGTGTCGCGGCCCCGGGTGATGTAGAGCGTGTCGGCGCCGGATACCGAGTCGAATAAAGCTCCGTAAAGCGTCCGCGGATCTTCATAGTCATCGCTCAATGCGATGTAATACGCCCGTGAACCTTTCCGGATATTTCCTCTTTCCTTATTGATCCAATGGAATTTATGGATCCTCTCCAGGCTTCCCAGGGCATACGTGTACCGGTGGAGCGGCCGGGCCACATAGTAATCGAAATTCGCCGCCGGGAACCAACGGAAGGTGAGGAGCGGCGATCCGGCCTGCATCCGTCCCTCCTTTACATCGCGGGCGGCCACTGCCGCGAACTTCGTGCCGAGCTGCCTCCATCCGGCCAGGTCTTTCGAAACATCCTGGCGGCTGTAGCTTCCCGAGGGGATCCATCCCGATCGGATCTGCCCGACCGCCAGTACTGTGACCGCAACCGTCAGTGCCAGCGAGAGTCCGACCGGCCAGGGCAACACCCGTTTATCTTCATCCCCGCGATGGTCGAGCCAGGCTGCCGCGATGAGGATAAGCCCCAGATAGGCGGGTCCCGTCCAATGCGGAAGCGTGCTTCTGAATAACGAAAAGGAGGTAAACATCAGCAGAAGGGGCAGACTGGTCCAAAGCAGGATTGCCATGGGTTTTGCGGCCATGAATGGCTTCCCCCCGACCACAGCGATCAGGGCCAGGAAGATGATCACGACATTGACGGGGTTGTTGTAGAAGAACTGTCCGGCCAGCTCGGTGAGCAGGTATTGAGGCTTGATCCCGCCGCCGGTCAGGCTGACCCGGCTTTCGTGAAACGTGAAACTGACAAACCCGTTGCTGCGGTTCCAGAGATAGACCGGCAGACATAGCAGCAGGAAAAACACCAGTCCGGCCCAGGTGGAGGGTTCCCGAAACCAGCGCCGGTCATGAAACAGCACGTACAGGAAGAGACCCGCCAGGAGAAAGGCCCCATGGTACTTCGAGAGGAAGGCCAGGCCGGCGGCAACCCCTGCCAGGCCAATCAGCCAGGTGCGGCTGCGGCCGGCCTCTTCCCTTGGAAAAAAGGCTTCCACGGCGAGGAATAGCGTGAGCAGCCAGAAGAACACCTGGGGAGCATCCGGCAGAATAAAGGTGCCGCTCAGCACGAACCCGTAAAAGGAGGCGGTGAAAAGGAGCGCGGCATACAGCCCTGTGGCCGGACCCTTTATGCGGCGACCGATCAGGAACATCAGCAGTGTACTGAAGGTACCCAGCACCACCGCTCCCAGGCGGATAAAGAATTCGGAGGAAAAGCGAAGGTTCAGCGTGAAGAACTGGATCACCCAGCCCACCATCGGGGGATGATCGAAATGACTCATCGCCGGGTATTTGGCGTAGGTGAGATAGTAAACCTCGTCGTTCCCCAGCTCGATCAGCCCGGCAATCCAAGCCCTGCCAACCGCAGAAGCGACTAGCAGGATCGAGAGGGCGATGTAGGTAGTTCGGGTTTTCACAGGTGAGGCTGATGTGCTAATGTGCTAATGTGCTGATGTGCTGATGTGCTGATGTGCTGATTTTCAGAGGGTAGGTCTCGTGGTTCCTGCCTGGCCAGGGGACGAGGCATGGGTCATCCGTCTGCAAAAATATTAAAACAAACTGAAGAGCA
>DAONFN010000017.1:0-16480 GCA_035403625.1 Bacteroidales bacterium | reverse complement strand
TGGCGGATGAATCCGACCAGACGCTGAACTCGGTCGTCGGCAGCATCACCATCACCGACCAGTCGACGGACACCGGCGATCCGCGACAGGGCGCCGCGTTCGAAGCGGGCCCGGTACACCCCAATCCTGCCTCCGGCACCGCCATCCTGACCTTTACGGTGCGGGGCGACCGGATCCCGGTGAAAGTTGAACTGTATTCGATGCAGGGAACCCGGATCACCACGCTCTTCGACGGGCCCTGCCTGCCGGGGAGGTACGAACTGGCGGTGAATGAGAAGAACGATCTCGACGCGGGAAATTACGTGTTGCGCATCACCGCTTCAGGGCACAGTCGTACGCAGATCCTGACCATTACAAGGTAAGTTGGAATTGTGACGTAAACCTCACTGTGATGAAAAGATACGCGATACTTCTGTTGCTGATCCTGGCCCTAAACCCTCCCCGGGCGGTGAGCCAGACGATCCAGATGCGGGTGCCCGACACTTCGGCCCTCCTCGGGACGACGATCGACATCCCCATTTATGCCGACACCACGCTGACGGGTAAAAATGTCTTTTCCTACACCATACAGATCTCCTATAATGCATCTTATGTGCAGTTTATCGCCGTGGTGACGGCGGGCACCATTAGCAATGCATTTGGCGCACCGGCGGTGAACTCCGCCACACCCGGGATGATCACAATGGCCGGGGCGGGAACCTCGCCGCTGACCGGCAAGGGAAAGTTTATCTACCTGCGGATGAAAGGGTTGACCCTTGGCGGCTCCGGCATTTATTTTACCGGTCCCAATTTCAATTTTTTCAACGAAGGGATCCCTGCCATGTCGTTAGACAATGGATCCATTACCAGCACGGCTCCGCCTTCCATAACGGTGTATCCCGACAATGGATTGATCACCAAGGGGGAGCAGATCCAGTTCAACGTGTCGGGAGGCACACCGCCGTACCAGTATTCACTGACGAACCCGGCCGTTGCCACGATTACCACGGGAGGGTTGCTGACCGGGACCCAGGCGGGATTCACCCGGGTGGCGGCGCAGGATTTCAACGGGCTGAAGGACACTACCAACCTGGTCGAAATCCGCGCCATGCGGCTGACCATTCCCAACAACCTGAGCCAGTGGCAGGGGGCTTATATCAACGTACCGGTCAGTACGACCGACATGACCGGGCTGGGAGTCGTGGCAGGATCGTTCGCCCTTACGTATGACCCAAATATTCTGACTCCCGCGGGCATAGTCCAGACGGGTACCCTGCTGGCTTCCTATTCCGCCCCGGCCTGGAATTCGCCGTCGCCGGGCACACTCAACCTTTCCTTTGCAGGATCGACGCCGATTGCAGGCTCGGGGACCCTGATCTATATCCGGTTCCTTGTTTCCACCCTGCATACCGGTGGTACAGGACTCAATTTTGCCTCGGGACTTTTTAACGAGAACCTGATTCCCAATTTCACGAACGGGTATTTTTCAACCATCAATCTCCCGGTTCTGACCATTCTTCCCTCTTCCGGATCGCTGGTTGCAGGGATGACCCAGCAATTCACGCTCAGCGGAGGGGGGATCCCTCCGATCCAGTGGAGTTGCAGCGACACCTCGGTCGCGACCATCAGCCCTTCGGGACTCCTGACCACTAAAAAAGGCGGGATCATTCATGTCTATGTGGCGGACTCGGTGGGGGCGACCGCGAACTCGGGAAACTGGCTGATCTATGATACGAGGGTGTACATGCCCGACACCACCACCTGTGCCGCTTCCACCGTGTTCTATTATCCCATCCGGATCACTGCCCTGCCACCCGGTGAATCGGTGGTGTCGGTCCAGGCCCGGGTGAACTTTGATGCCACCTACTTCGATTTTCAGACACTGGAAACGATCGGGACACTGACACCGGGATGGACCTGGGTCGCCAACCCGCAGACGGGACAGGTGTCGCTGGCGGGAAGCGGAACCACCGGGTTCAGCTCGGCAGGATTCATCATCAAACTGAAATTTCTGCTGAAAGCTCCATTTACCCTCTATACCACCGGAGCGATCAACCTCCAGGAGATCACCCTGAATGAAGGAGTGCCCAATCCCTGGACCGATACCTACGGGACCATCCAGCGAACGACTGCCACCGTGCCTGCCGGACTGAGTATCTCCGCCAGTCCGTCGAACACCATCTGCAGTGGTATGTCGGTCACCTTCACGGCGACACCGGTGAACGGCGGCATCCCCTCCTTCCAGTGGAAACTCAACTCCGGCAACATCACAGGAGCCACCAACCAGACTTACACGACCAATACGCTGGCTAACGGGAACGTGATCACCTGTGTGATGACGACTTCCGATCCCTGTGTCACCGGGTCGCCGGTCACGTCCAATACCATCACCATGAACGTCGGCTCCTTCCCGCTACCTGCGCCGACCATCACGGGAACGGCCACCTCCTGTGAAGGCACCACCGGCGTGACTTACACGACCGAAGCAGGGATGACGGGGTACACCTGGGCCATTTCTCCGGGCGGAAGTATTACCGCCGGGGGAAATACCCGTATGATCACCGTAAGCTGGAATGTGCAGGGAAGTCAGTGGGTGAGTGTCAATTATGCGAATGCCAACGGCTGCATGGCTGCCACGGCGACTGTGAAGAATGTTTCGGTCAGCGCGGTGCCGGGGCCTGCCGGGACGATCTCCGGGATCACCACCGTTTTTCAGTCGCAAACCAGTGTTGCCTATTCGGTGCCGGCCGTACCGCTTGCCACCGGGTACACCTGGACCCTGCCGACCGGGGCCTCCATCGCTTCCGGATCCAACACGAACAGCATCCTGGCGGACTATGCCGCTACGGCTTCATCCGGAAGTTTCCAGGTGAAGGCGACGAACTATTGCGGTGACGGGGCCTGGTCGCGTCCTTTGCCGGTTACGGTGGTCTCCACGTTTCCGATGACCGTCGGCGTGCAGAACCGGGATATCGCGGAGGGCCAGTCGGAATGCTATTTTGCCACGCAGACCCTGACGGTGGCGGGAGGTGGAGCCATTTTCATCGTTGAACCGGGAGCCTCCGCCACGCTGATGGCCGGGATGAAGATTTCGCTTCTTCCGGGGACGAAAGTCAAGTACAACGGGTATCTGCATGCGTACATCAACCGAACGGGTCCCTATTGTTCCAGCCCCGGTCTTCCCACTACGATGGGAATGGGAGGTACGACGATATTCCCGGGCCAGTCCAACTGCTACCCTGCGACCCAGAAAATCACGGTCGGGGGGAACGGGAATGTCTTCACCGTACAGAGCGGGGCCACCGCCAACCTCGTCGCGGGTCAATCGGTAAGCCTTTTATACGGCACCCGGGCGATTACGGGCAGTTATTTCCGGGCGCGGATCACCACAAACGGATCGTACTGCGGCACCAAGAGCGCCCAATTGGTATCGAATGAGAAGCAGCAGCCGGAGGGAAACCCGTTTGTTACGGTTACGGGAAAGAACCCTTGCGTTGCCTACCCGAATCCCACGACGGGCCTGCTGCATCTGCGGATGGAACCGAAGGGTGTGACAGAATTCGTTTGGATCGAAGTTTACGGCATTACCGGGAACAGGATCCTGCGGATTACCAGGGATTCCGGATCGGAAACGGTGCTGGACCTCGGCAACCAGCCGCCCGGGATCTACCTGTTGAAGGTGGTTTCCGCGTCCCGGAGTGAGACGGTGAAGGTGGTCAGGGAATAACCTCACCCCTAAATCCCCTCTCCCCCGGGAGAGGGGATTTTATTTCCAGTCACGACTCACTATTTCTGAGGCATGTGGAACCTGTCCGCTTCCACCGGCGTATTCAGTTCGATGGTGTCGAACAGGAGGGTATTATAGAGCTGACCGCCGACCTGTGTCTCTACGGTGAAGGCGAACGGGATCCCCTCCACCGGGCGATAGTCGCGGTAATAAAGGTCGAACGCCACCTCTTTCCCTCGGATCACACGGAAATAAGTCCGTTTCAGAAGCAGGTAACGGGTGGGGTCGATGGAAACGTATTCGGTCTTGCCGTCGTTTTTCGTGATCTTCAGCCGGTAAGCCACGACGTTGCCAACAGTATCGCGGCCGGTGGATTCGATCTGGTGCCCCTTGGCCTTCCAATCGAAGAGCAAACCGTCGAAGTCGGCTTTTGTTTTCAGGTCGGATAGCCGGTCATCAGGCATCCGCTGGGGTTTGGCGTTGCCCGTCCAGGGCAGCGTCCACCATGCAGTCTGCCCGTCGTATCCCTGGAAGGCGGTGATATCCGCAACGTCGAACTGCATCAGGTACCGGTCGGGTCGCATGCGGATGATCTTCACGGGCATCAGGTCCTGCTGCTGAATGCTGCCGGTCATCACGATCGTGTTGACTTTCTGCAGGGCGGCGGCCCCGGAGGCTTCGAGGTGTTTTTTGATGATCTCGCCGGTGGCGGCATCCTGGGCTGTTCCCGGCAGACCGGCTGCCAGGAGGAGCATGAGGGGAAGGATCGGTTTTATCATGGATATGGGTGTTGATCCTGATTTCCGTATTATTCTTTGATCCGGTAAGCCAGCAGGGATTTTCCGTGCCGGATGTACAGGATCCCGTTGCAGATCACCGGGTGGGAATAATGCGCTTTCGTGCCGCGGGTAATCTTAAACAACCCCGCCTGTTCCATTTTGGGACCCGCCGGCCGGAAGAGTCCCACCTGGCCTTTTTCGTTGTAAAAATAGAGCATTCCGTCAGCCGAAATGACATTGCCGCGATCAAATTTCAGTGAATCGGCGAGGGTTCCGCCGGCCAGGTCAAGTGAACAGAACTGGCGCCTTTCGTAACTGGAAGTATAGAGATATCCACCGACCTTGATGAATCCGCCCATCAGACCGTCGCACCGGCCGTTGCGCCATACCTCCGTGATCTGTTTGCCGTCGGCCGACAATTTCAGCTTGAATGCTCCATTCCCGTTTCCTGCCACGCCGTAAATAAAACCGTCTTCGTAAAGGGGCGTGTTGGCCTGGCAATCGACATCGGGGCCGTCCTGTTTGTACGACCATAACAGGGTTCCGGTTTCCGCATCGATCCCCATCAGGTTGGTGATCGAAAAAGTGACGAGAATGGTCCTGGACGGCAGCCGGATCAGCATGGGTGAGCAATAGGACGTCGCTTCTCCGGCCCCTTTGCAAATCCAGCGGATCTTACCCGTGAAGCGATCGAGCGCTACCACGTTCGTATCGGGGCTGCCCGGGGAGCAGAACACCGTATTCCCGTCGACCAGCAGTGATTCGGAGAAACCGAACCGGGGAAAGGATCCATGGAAATCGGTGACCAGGTTGAATGACCACCGTTCTTTCCCGGTGGTAGCCTCCAGGCAGGCAACCTGTCCCATCCCCGCTGTCACGTACACCAGGTCATCCACCACCGTGGGGGTGCTTCGCGAGCCGGGGTAACTCTGGGTCCATTCCCGGCCGATCTTCGATTTCCAGAGAAATTTCCCGGAGAGATCAAGCGCGAACAGATAACTGATGGTATCCACCTCCCCGTTGATGAAAATGGTGTTCTTTGTAATGGCAGGACTTCCATAACCATTTCCCAGTCCGTCGAATTCCCACAGCAGTTGAGGCCCTTCGGCAGGCCAGGTTTTCAGCAAACCCTGTTCGCGGTATACACCGGTCCGGTCGGGTCCTCGCCACTGGAGGACCTCCTGGCCCGATCCGACAGAGGAATAACAAAACAGGATAATCAGTAGCAGGTGTGAGAAATTCAGCTTCATACGTCGGGGTGTAAAAACTGCGCAGACGCGGAGGCGCACTGTATGAGAAAAAGTACGGAGGAGGGGAATTGGCGTCTCCACGTCCTGCAGCGATGAAAAACATTCCGAAATTACGATACCGGTTGAGAATCCGGATATCCTTTCGGTGTATGGAGGTTTTTTCTTGATGAACAGCCGGTGATCGTCCGTTTTCCGGTTTTGGCGACGGACCGTTACATCATCATTTTTCCTACTTTTGAAACATCAATAAAACTACCTATGAAGAGACTTATCCTGGCAGGTGGGATCTTCCTCCTGTGCCTGAACTTTCTCTATGCCCAGGAGGCATCTCAATGGCGGGGTCCGTCGCGCAACGGCATCTATCCGGCGACCGGACTGCTCAGGACCTGGCCGGAAGCGGGCCCGGCCCTGCTGTGGCATTATGACGAACTGGGTCCCGGGCATGCCTCCGCCGCGGTCACGACCGACCGGATTTTTGCAGCAGGCGTGAAGAACGGGATCGGGCAGATCTTCTGTTTTACGCTTGACGGGAAGCTCCTCTGGCAGGTGCCTTACGGAGATGAATGGATGGAAAGCTGGCCGGGGGTGAGGAGCACGCCGCTGGTGCTCGACGGGAGGATTTACCTGCTCAGCGGGATGGGAAAGCTGGTTTGTCTGAAGGCATCCGACGGGACTTCCCTGTGGAGTAATGACCTGGTAAAGGACCTGGGAGGGGTGAATATCAAGTGGGGATACACGGAAAACCTGGCCTTTGACGGTAACCACCTGTTCGTTACAGTCGGCGGCGGTAAAAACAACGTCGTCGCCCTCGACCGGAATACGGGAAAGCTCATCTGGAGCTGCCCGGGCCTTGGGGAGGCCAGCGCCTACGGTTCCCCGGCACTCATCCGCCTGCCGGGCAGGACCCTGCTCGTGACCCAAACCGAAAATCACATCCTGGGCATCGATGCAGGCAATGGAGCCCTCTTGTGGAACGTCGGGCAAACCAATACCTACTCGGTGCACGCCAACACCCCGCTGTACCACGACGGGATGCTGTTCGTATCGTCGGGATACGGACGCGGAGGCATCATGCTGCAGCTTTCGCTCGACGGAAGTTCCGTGAAGGAGCTCTGGCGAAATGCCTCGATGGACAACCGGATGGGCGGGTTCGTGTTGCTGAACGGCCGGCTTTACGGCAGCGACGATTCCGGGAAGGGATGGTATTGCCTCGACTGGAAAACAGGCCGGGAGCTTGGTTCGGAAAAGATCACTGGAAAAGGCACGATTATCAGTGCTGACGGACTTCTTTATTGTTACAGCGACAAAGGAGAAATGGTGCTGGCGGCGCCCGGCGACAATGGTTTTACACGGTTGGGCGGATTCAAGGTGCCTTACGGCAGCGACCAGCACTGGGCGCATCCGGTGATCGCCGGGGGGCGGCTATACATCCGGCACGGAACCTCCCTGATGGTTTATGCAATTTCCAAATAATCGTTCTGCATGAGAAAAGTACTGATCTTGTGGTTGTTGATCCTGACCTTGCCGGCCGGATCGCAGGTGACTGCCCAATGGCGCGGACCGGCCCGTGACGGCATTTACCCGGGTGAGAACCTGGCGGAGTCGTGGCCTTCGGAAGGGCCCGCCCTGCTCTGGCAGGCAGAAGGCATCGGCACCGGATACTCGTCGGTTTCCGGCGATGGCGATTACCTGTTCGTGACCGGAAAGAAGGGCGATCAGGACGTGATGACCGCGCTGACGGCCGAAGGCAAGATACGCTGGCAAACCCCTTTCGGACCGGCGTTCGACGGACCTTTCCCGGAAACCCGCACCACTCCCACCTACGACGGTGAGCGGGTGTATGCCATCAGCGGGAAGGGAACGGTGGCCTGCCTCGACCCGGCCACCGGGAGCATCGTATGGAAGGTTGATGGTATCGGGAAATTCGGCGGGGTGTCTGGGACCTGGGGCGTATGTGAATCGCCGCTGGTTTTCGGTAACACCCTGATTTACACCCCGGCCGGACCCAGCACCACCATGGTTGCTCTTGACAAGACCACCGGAAAAACGATCTGGACCTCGGCTTCGATCAACGATACCACCGCCTATGTCTCCCCGAGGCTCATCAGGACGGGAAACCGGGATATCATCGCGACTCTCACCGAAAGATGGTTTTTTGGCGTGGATGCCGCGGATGGACGGATCCTGTGGAAATTCGATTTTGCCTCGTATCATCCCCTTCCAGGGTTGAACATATGGCCCGGCGCGCCCAGGACCAACACCATTACGCCGCTTTACGACCAGGAAATGATCTATATAACAGGCGGATATGATCACGGGGGATTGATGTTCCGGCTTTCGGCCGGCGGCGATTCCATCACCCGGGTCTGGGCCGATACGGTCCTGGACTGCCATCATGGAGGAGTGGTTAAAATCGGGAACTGCATTTATGGATCGAACTGGCTCGACAACAGCCGGGGCAACTGGTGCTGTCTTGACTGGGCTACCGGAAAGACTTTGTATGAAGAGAAGTGGTTCACCAAAGGGGCGATGATCGCCGCAGGGGGTATGCTGTATATCCTCGACGAGAAGAACGGCCACATGGGGCTGGTCAAAGCCGACCCGGCCAGATTCGAAGTGACCGGCAGTTTCGTCGTTCCTTCCGGCAAAGGACCCTTCTGGGCCCACCCCGTCATCAGCCACGGGAAGCTGCTGATCCGTCACGGCGATGTGCTGATGGCCTATGATATTTCCCGCAAGTGAATTTCTTCGGCCGGATCGGCCGGGTCACCGAGGGAAGGCAGAGGATCAGCAAAGAAATTTTCCCGGGAAGCCGGTATTCGTTTACTTTGAAATGAAATGCTGAAGAAGAACCTGTTTTCGGCCGTGACTGTTCTGCTGGTGCTCATGGGGGTCGTCGTGACGGCCTGGTGGATCTTCCATGACCCGTCGGCGGACCTGAAGGCTTCGGTGCCGGGGATGGATCAGCAGGGCAAGGCCGGCACCGGGGAGCAGGCGGAGGTGAAGATCGGGGAGAAGTTCACTTCTTTTGCGGCCACAGAGGATATGGCGGGTATCGGCTGGCCCCGATTTCGCGGGAGCGACCTCGACAATGTCAGCAAAGAGACGATGCCCCTGGCTGAGAAGCTGGACGACCTGCCGGGGAGGACCCGCTGGCGGATCCAGCTTGGCGAGGGTCACGCGGCGCCGGCAGTTTACAAGGGCCGGGTTTATCTGCTCGACTATGACGAAAAGGAACGCACCGACGCCCTTCGATGCTTCTCGCTGCTGACGGGCCGGGAACTGTGGCGACGGGAATATCATGTCCATCTGAAACGGAACCACGGACTTTCGAGGACCATCCCGGCAGTAAACGATCGCTATGCCGTCACCATCGGACCCAAATGCCAGGTGATGTGCGTCGACCGCACTACCGGCGACCTGAAATGGGGACTCGACCTGGTGAAACAGTACGGTACCGAGGTGCCTTTCTGGTACACGGGACAATGCCCCCTGCTCGACGGCGATACCCTGGTCGTGGCACCAGGCGGTAAGGCCCTGTTGGCCGGGATCGATTGCCGTACAGGAAAACCGGCCTGGGAAACCCCGAATCCAAAACAATGGAAAATGTCGCATTCATCGGTGATGAAAGCCCGGATCGGGGGGCAATGGATGTACATCTATTTCGCCATTGGCGGGATTTGCGGGGTGGCGGCCTCGGGGTCCGGCACCGGCAAGATCCTTTGGGAACTGGCCGGTTTCGCCCCTGCCGTGGTGGCGCCGTCGCCCGTAGCGCTTGACGGGGGGCGGATCCTCCTCACGGCCGGCTATGGGGCAGGTACGGCGCTCATCGAAGTGAAGGGTGTCGGCAACCGGTGGGAGGCCCGCATCGTTCAACAATTCCGGCCGCAGGAGGGCATCGCCTCGGAGCAACAAACGCCGGTGTTTTACAAAGGCAGGGTGTATGCCATCCTGCCCAAGGATGCCGGGGGCGCCCGGAACCGGTTTATCGGGGTCACCCCGGCCGACGCAACGAAATTCACCGTGAGCAGCGGAAAGGATGAGCGGTTCGGACTGGGACCCTACCTGGTGGCCGACGACAAGTTCTTTATCCTCAACGACGATGGCGAATTATTCATTGCCCGGGTTTCGGGAAACTCTTTTCAGGTGATGGACCGCAAGAAAATCTTGTCGGGACAGGATGCCTGGGGGCCCCTTGCCATGGCATCAGGATACCTCCTGGCGCGTGATTCAAAAGAGATGGTATGCATTGATATCCGGAAAAAATGAAAAAAAGATCGCTCCTTCTTTTTGCCATACTGCTCCTCCTGGCCGGGGTTGCCTGGATCCTCTATGACCTTTTCGTTCCCGCGCCGGAAACGGTGAAAAACCCCTACGATTACCGGATGGATACGATCCGTGCATCCGATTCCCTGACTGCTTACCGCGAACTGACCCCGCTGAAACCGCAGGTACCGGGGGCGCGCTGCATCGCTTTTGCCGGCGCAGGGAAGGTCTTTGTCGGCGGGCAGGGCAGAGTTGAACTCCTGTCGGGCGACGGGCGGTTACTGAACCGGTTTTCCATCGCCGGATCGGCATCCTGCATGGTTCACATGGACGACGGAAACCTTGCCATCGGGATGGATGATCACCTGGAGATCTGGAGCCCCGGTGGGGTGAAGATCGCGGAATGGCCGGCGGCCGATTCGGCTTCGATCCTGACAAGCGTGGCAGCCGGCGGCGATTTTATTTATGTGGCCGATGCCGGGATGAAGGTGGTTTACCAGTACGACCGCAAGGGTACCCTGCTCAGTAAAATCGGTCAGAAAGATCCGGTCAGGAAGATCCCCGGATTCATCATCCCCAGTCCTTATTTTGACGTGGCCGTGAGCCCTTCCGGCGATCTCTGGGTGGCCAACACCGGCCGCTACAGGCTGGAGAAGTACGGGGCCGACGGAGCCCTGCTCACGGCCTGGGGGGAGCCTTCCTTCGCGGTGGAGGGATTTGCAGGCTGCTGCAATCCTTCTCATTTTGCCATTATGCCCGATGGCTCCTTCGTCACGGCTGAGAAGGGGATCGAACGGGTCAAGATATATTCGCCGTCGGGCGTCTATCAATGCCTGGTGGCCGGTCCTGAGTCCTTTGACGAAGGAACCCGCGGACTCGACCTGGCTGCGGGGACCGGGGGTGTCATCCTGGTACTCGATCCGGAAAGGAACCAGGTAAGGATTTTCGTTCCGCAAGACAAACGCTGAGACATGGAAACACATAATCGCAGAAACTTTATCCGGACGGTCTTCCGGGGAACCTTGTTCGGCGGGCTCGCCTTCCTCGCGGGCGATCTGTTGTTCCGGAAAGGAGGTCTCTTCTCCGGAAAGGGGGCCCCTGCAGGTCCGATGGTATGGCAGCTCGACCCGGCCAAATGCATCCAGTGCGGCCGCTGCGCTACCGATTGCGTCAAATCCCCTTCGGCGGTGAAGTGCACCCATGCCTACTCGATGTGCGGTTACTGCAACCTGTGCAGCGGGTATTTCAAGCCCGGCACGAAAACCCTCGACACCAGCGCTGAAAAGCAACTCTGCCCCGTGAGTGCCATCAAGCGAACCTTTGTGGAGGATCCCTTTTACGAATATACCATCGATGAATCGCGTTGCACCGGCTGCGGAAAATGTGTGAAGGGTTGTGGCGCCTTCGGGAACGGTTCTCTCCAACTCCAGGTGCGACACCACCTCTGCGACAACTGCAACGAATGCTCCATTGCGCGTGTGTGCCCGTCGGGTGCTTTCAGCCGCGTGCCGCTGACCGATCCTTACCTGTTGAAAGGGTTTAATAACAAGAAGATATGAAGTTCATCCAGAGAAGCGGCTTGTTTTTCCTGGCGTACGGAGTGTTCCTGCCTCTGGCGGAAGCGGTGCAGCGTTTCCCCAAGCCGGAATTCGAATCGGGCTATGTCACTCCCGAACCCATCCTCCCGTCGCCACGACCCGAATTGCTGGCCTGGATGGATGTTTTTTTCCTGCTTGCCGCGCTTTCTCTTTCGGTTTTCCTCGTGCTGAAAAAGCGCTCCCGAACCGGTGTTTTCTGGTTGTCGCTGTTTTCGCTGTCCTATTTCGGGTTTTACCGCGAAGGCTGCATCTGTTCCATCGGGGCGATCCAGAATGTGGCGCTGGCGATGACCGGCGGGGGATATACGATCCCGCTAACGGCCCTGCTCTTTTTCCTCCTGCCGCTGATCTTCACCCTCCTGTTCGGCCGGACTTTCTGCGCGGCTGTATGCCCCTTCGGCGCGCTCCAGGACCTGGTAGCTTTCAGGCCGATGCGGATGGGAGCATGGCTCAACGCCTTCCTCGGACTGATCCCGTTCCTGTACCTGGGACTGGCCGTGCTTTTCGCTGTAACCGCGACCGATTTCATCATCTGCCGGTACGATCCGTTCGTCGGCATCTTTCGTCTCAATGCCACCTTCGGGATGTTCCTGTTTGCGGGCATTCTGCTCCTTTCGGGGATCTTCATCGCCCGTCCCTACTGCCGGTTCCTTTGTCCGTACGGGATACTGCTCAACTGGATGAGCCGTTTCTCGTGGAAACACATGACCATTACCCCTGCCGAATGCATCAACTGCCGCTTATGTGAAAACGCCTGTCCTTATGATGCGATCGAATTTCCGCACACTTCGCCTGACCCGGTCGGTCGCCGTCGCCAGGTCAACCGGCTGGTGCTGCTAGCCTGCCTGCTGCCGCTGCTGGTGGCTGCCGGCGCATGGGGTGGGATGAAACTCTCGCCGGCCTTTGCGGGAGTGAATTCAAAAGTGAAGCTGGCGATGATGCTGGAAAATCCGGTCGGCGCTGCTTCGAAGGAAGAGCCTCCGGAGATCACGGCTTTCCGGGCTTCCGGTGTGCCGGCCCGCCAGGTGGCGGCGGAGGCCGCCGTCATCGAACAGACATTTCACACCGGAGGCGGAATATTCGGGGGATTCATCGGCCTGGTGATCGGGGTCACCCTGATCGGCCTGATCCGCACACCATACCGGGCAGGATATGTGCCCCACGCCGGCAGGTGCTTCAGTTGTGCAAAATGCATGGATTATTGTCCAGTGGAGAAGCCCGGGAAAAAATGACACATTGAGATAATAAGACCTTACGAATCAGGTTGATGAAGATAAACGGAAAATACGGCGAATGGCATGAAAAATAAAATCCCCGACGGTCTGCTTGTAAAGTTCCTCCGCACGACAGCGATGATCGGGGGGATTTTCTCCCTGGTCCTCACCGTGCTGATCGTGGTTACCTATCTGCAGCTCAAACGAGCCGATCCCCTGAATACTCCCGCCCTTACCCGGCTTCAGCAGCAACTGCAGAGCGATCCGGCCAACGAAACACTGAAGCAGGAGATCCGCGACCTCGACCTCCTGGCCCGGAAAGCTTTCTTTACCAGCCAGTGGCAGGTGCGCACCGGCGGATACCTGCTTGCTGCCTTTCTCCTGCTGGGTCTTCTCAGCATGAAAGCCCTGGAAATGATCACACCGGTGAACCCGGAAACCCCGGGAGGGATACCCCCGGACGCCCTGAAAACCAGGAATGCACGGCGACAATGGTTCCTGGCAGCCGGGATCCTGCTGGTGGCGGTCGTTTTCGTCATGGCCTGGTTCAACCATGGACAACTGGCAGGGAGCCTGGCAGCCGGAGTTGACAGCGCAGAACCGGGCGCCGCCGGAAACAATCCCGGGAATACAGGAAAGAATACCGTGTTGCCGGGCACTCCGGCCGTGGCGGATTCCACCTCCCGGCCGGCCGATACCGCCTCCGCCGCAGGAATGGCCTGGACACCGCCGTCCGAAGGAGAACTCCGGGCCAACTTCCCCTGTTTCCGGGGCCCCGGGGGACTGGGTATCGCCTGGCAGAAGAATCTCCCGGTCGCGTGGGACGGTAGTTCCGGGAAGAATATCCGGTGGAAGACCGCAATTCCGCTCCCGGGATACAATTCTCCCATCGTCTGGAAAGACAAGGTTTTCCTGTCGGGAGCCAGCGGTGCCAAACGCGCCGTGTTTTGCTTCCGGGCGGCCGACGGGAAGATCGCCTGGACCGCCGAAATTCCGAAACTGCCGGGAAGCCCGGAACAGAACCCCAAAGTGAATTCGGAGACCGGGCTTGCAGCGCCCACCCTCACCACCGACGGACACCAGGTTTACGCGATCTTTGCCAATGGCGACCTGGCTGCGATCGATTTCGACGGAAAGACCGTCTGGACGAAAAGTCTCGGCTCCCCCCGGAATCACTATGGCCATTCCTCCTCGCTGATCCTCTACCGTGACCTGCTGATCGTGCAGTACGACCAAACGGGAGCGGCAGCCGTCATCGCCCTTTCCGTGAAAAATGGAGATAAAGTCTGGGAGACCTCCCGCAACGTGAAAGTGTCATGGGCCTCGCCGATCCTGGTCAACAACGGAGGGAAAGCCGAATTGATCCTGGCCGCCGAACCCTGCGTGATCGCCTACGATCCCGCCAACGGAAAGGAGCGTTGGAGGATGGATTGCATCTCCGGGGAGGTGGGGCCTTCTCCTGCCTTCGCAGCGGGAATGGTCTTTTCGGTGAACGAATACTCGAAACTGGCCGCCATCCGGACCAGTCCGACTCCGTCGGTGGCCTGGGAGGACGATGAATACCTGTCGGACGTTCCCAGCCCGGTCGCATCTGGAGGCATGCTCTTCCTGGTGACCAGTTACGGGGTGGTGGTTTGCTACGATGCTGCCACCGGGCAAAAGAACTGGGTGAAGGAACTGGAGCGTTCGGTCTATGCTTCCCCGATGATTGCCGATGGAAAGTTATATGTTCTTGATAAACAAGGGCTAATGCATATTTTTTCGGCCGAAAAGACCATGACGCCGCTGGGAGATTCGCCGCTGGGAGAAGGTTCGGTATGTACGCCGGCTTTCGCCGACGGCCGTATTTTCATCCGGGGAAATAGTAATTTATATTGCATTGGGAACCGATAAAACAACCGCGCTTATATCTCCCTTGAATGGGGATGAGGCAGACCAATAAATGAACGACGACAGCAACATACAGGAGACCATCGACCGGATCGTGCGGTTGCACGGGAGCGGGGATGGATCGGTCATACCGCTGCTCCAGGAGATCCAGCGGGAGTACCGCTATCTTCCCGGGGAGGCGATGCGGCTCCTGTCGAAAAGCACCGGGATCCCTGTGGCCCGGCTGGAAGGGGTAGCCTCCTTTTACGGCCAGTTCCGCTTCGAACCGGCCGGCCGTCACATCGTTCATGTCTGCACCGGTACCGCCTGCCATGTGAAGGGAGCGCTGGTCGTTTACGATGCTTTTGCCCGTGCACTCAAGCTCACCGACGGGCTACTGACCGATGCCGCGGGTCTCTTCACCCTGGAAAAAGTGGCCTGCCTGGGCTGCTGCACCCTCGCACCGGTCGTGAAGATCGACCAGGTGACCTATGGCCACGTCAAGCCCGGCGACGCGGAGGCCATTCTGAACGATTTCCTCGCCAGGAAAACCGCTCCTGACGGGAAAATGCACAAAGCGAACGGTTCAGCCCCGATGCAGGGAGAGATCCGGGTCGGGCTGGGATCCTGCTGCGTGGCCAGCGGAAGTGCCGGAGTGAAACAGGCAATCGATGAGGTATTGGAGGAGACGGGGATCCGGGTAGGGGTGAGGCAGGTCGGGTGCGTGGGCGTTTGCAACCAGGTGCCGATGATCGAGATTGTGAAAAACGGCGAACCCGGCATTTTTTATACCCGTCTGAAACCCAATGAAGTCCGCGAGATTTTATTGACCCATTTCAAACCTGCCGGCCTCTTCGGCAGGGTCCGCACCTCACTGAGGCGGTTGCTCGGCCGGGTGGTGGAAGCCCCTGCACCGGCCACCTTCGAACGATACGACGAGGAACAGCGCGACAATCCGCTGTGCGACTTTCTCGACCCCCAGGTGGCCATCGCCACCGAACACCGGGGGAAACTATCTCCGTTGAACATTGCCGAGTACCGGTCAGGCGGGGGATTTGCCGCGCTCGAACGTTGCCTGGCCGGGTTTCAACCCGGAGAGATCATCGAAGAAATTGTCAGTAGCGGGCTCCGCGGGCGGGGGGGGGCCGGATTCCCCACCGGGGAGAAATGGCGGCTGGCGCAGAGGCAGAAAAGCGACCAAAAGTATGTGATTTGCAACGGCGACGAGGGCGATCCCGGGGCATTCATGGATCGCATGCTGCTGGAATCCTATCCTTTCCGCATCATCGAAGGAATGCTGATCGCCGGATTTGCCACCGGCGCGACGGAAGGGCTTTTTTATATCCGGGCCGAATATCCCCTGGCAGTGACGAGGGTAAAAGAAGCGTTGGAGATCTGCCGGAGGGAGGGAGTGCTGGGCGAACGGATCCTGAATTCCGGTTTCCGGTTTTCGATCCGGGTGTTTGAAGGAGCCGGGGCATTTGTTTGCGGCGAAGAGACGGCCCTGATCGCCTCCGTTGAGGGCTACCGGGGCACCCCGCGCCTGCGGCCGCCCTATCCTGTCGTTTCAGGACTGAACGGGAAGCCGACCCTGGTCAACAATGCCGAGACCCTCTCGCTGGTACCGTGGATCATCCGGAACGGGGCCGGGAAATTCGCCGCCATCGGAACCCCCGGGAGCAAGGGCACCAAGGTCTTTGCCCTGGCGGGAAAAGTACGGCGGGGCGGATTGATCGAAGTCCCCATGGGAATCACGATCCGGAAGGTGGTGGAGGAGATCGGGGGAGGAATGCAGGGA
>DAONFN010000016.1:15273-17073 GCA_035403625.1 Bacteroidales bacterium | reverse complement strand
TAGCGCCGGTGTTCCAGTTATTCCCAGAGTCGGTGGAATAGACAAAGGAGCCCGGACCGCTGGCATATACGGTTGTTCCGGATCCCGGTTTAAAGGCGACATCGAAGTGTTTTCCGGAGCGTTCGAGCACCCAGGTGGAACCACCATTGGTGGTTCGGTAGATACCTTCGGAAGTAGCGGCGATCAGCACGTTGGAGTTGGTCGGTGATTGCGCCAGTTGGTAACCCACAAAGTCAGTGGCAGCCAGTTGCCCGGTCTCTTCCCAGGTCACCCCGGCGTCGTGCGACACCAGGACTCCGGCCGAAAGCCGCAGGTAACCTGCCAGGTAAACCAGCCCATTGTTGGCCGGCAGGGTTCCGTCGCCATCTCCCGTAAGAATATATAGGGTATTGGGATCGGCCCAGCTGACCACGATCCCGGAGATCCCCAGGGAGGGGATGAAGGTGGAAACGGCCGACCACGAGGTGCCTCCGTTGGTCGTACGCCAGAGACCGCCGGCAGGGGTGCCGACATAAATAGTGTTGGGATCGGTCGGGTGAAAAGCGATGCGATCGACGCGCCCGTTGCCCAGGAGGTCAGCCGAAGGGTTGTTGAGGGTGGCATTCGAGGGCCCGATGAACGACCAGGAGCCGTTTGCGGATGTGAGCGGTGCATCGGGCTGGTTGTTTAGCGCTTCCAGTGTTCGTTTCGAGACGTTCTCGAATTCTCCGTTTGGGCCCAGGTGCATAGAGCGGTACCAGGCCCAACGGGCATAGTGCTTTTCCGTACGGTCGCGTTCATGCCCTTCAGGCATGGCTTTGATATAATCCTCCACCGTGGCCATCATCTCGTCGAGGGTCTTTTTCCCTTCCAACTGTGCTTTCAGTTTTGAGACCTGGCCGCAGGTGGTGCCCGGCAGCGCCCATAACAGGATCGCGGCGAGGGCGATATAGAGGCTAAATTTCATACATCGTCAGGGTTTGTCGGGCTTAGCGTCCGGTTTCTGCCAGTTTTAGCTTCAACTCGTCGATCTGCTTCTGCTGCGAGATGATGTAGAGGGAAAGTTCCTCGATCTTTTCCATCATCTTCCGCTGCATCTCACCCACATCAATTCCCGATCTGGCAATGTCCGCCGCCGGAGGGATGTTGGGAAGGTGCCCGTGCTCTTCGATGAACGAACCCAGTTGGCGCACCGGCATCAGCCGGTAATCTTTTCCGAAGACATAGTCGGGCCAGTCGGCCACCTGGTTCACCCTGAGTTCGGTGCAGATGACCTTCCCCGCAACCGAAAGCAGGTACCCGGTGGCAAAAGTTCCACCGAGTGAAACATTACCTGAGAATGTGGTGTTGCCTGCAATACTGCCGCCGAAATAGACGGAGCCGGAATTGCGGGCCACCCGAAGGTGCGGACCGTATTTAGTCCCGGCATAGCTTCCCCAGAGTTCCATCTCATTCCCCACGCCGTCGTAAAGCCAGTACATCCCGGTCTGGCCGTCCTTCCCTTCCGCAAGGAAAAGACTGGAACTGTCTTCGATGGAAGCAGCCATCGGCGTTACATACAGGGTGGTATTATGACTGGCGGGGTCATGCACCTGGAGTCGGCCAACCGGATTGGTGGTGCCGATACCCACATTCCCCGAGAACGTTGCATCTGTGCCGGTCAGGGTTCCGGAGAAATTGCCGGCAACCGAATAGAGGTTGCTCCAGCGATACGACAATGCACCCAGACTTTTTGTATTGGTTGCCCAGGGCATGAACTCGTTAGTGGAGATCCGGTACTGATCCGTTTTCGTCGTAAACTGGTCGTTACTGGATATGAAC
>DAONFN010000016.1:0-15173 GCA_035403625.1 Bacteroidales bacterium | reverse complement strand
GGAGATCCGGTACTGATCCGTTTTCGTCGTAAACTGGTCGTTACTGGATATGAACCAGAGGTTATCGGCCCAGGTATTGATTGACCAGTTAATGCTCGAAGAACCTACCAGTTCGAGTCCGGCGCCCGCCTCTGCGGAACTGAAACGGACCGTTTGCCAGGTGCCTTTCACCTCGAGCGGTTTGGAAGGATTGGTGGTGCCGATGCCCACCGAATAGGAAGAGGGATTCAGGTAAATTTTTGTCCCGCTGTTCAGCCAGTAATTACCGACTCCACCCTCATCCCAGGCGATCCCGTTGAATGAGTATATCTTTTTCAGGTCCGTATCATAAACTACCAATCCGGCCGTAGCGCTTGCACCCAGGGTGGTGCGTTGCGCGGTGGTCAATCGCGGCAGCAGAAAACCTTTACTGGGCGATTTTACTTCCAGCATGGCAGAGGCATGAGGGGCTGTTCCGTCGGTGTTGATGGAAACCTGTGCCCGGGAAATCAACGCCGAACCCAGGATGACACCGGTCAAAAGGAAGGAAAATGTAAATTTTTTCATAGGGATTAGTTTGGTTAAGAGGTGCATTAATGCCTAATTCTGGCGCAAGATACAACGAAAAGTATAAGTTGTCAATATGTTATGAAATTCACAATATAAAATTTCCTGGACAATATGAACAAAGCCCAAATAAAATATTGAAAATATGGATTGTAGATGAGTGAAAAAAAAAGGAAAAAATTATTTTCCGGACTTTTCAATTCGTGTCACCCTCTCAGCCAGTTCGGGAAGATTCCGGAAAATGGCGATCGATCTTCTGAATTTGGAGACTTCCATGGCCGGGGAGCCCATATACGCTTGTCCGGGTTTTGTAATGCTCTTGGATACCCCGGTGGCTCCTCCGAGGATCGTTCCATCGGCCACGGTGATGTGCCCGGTGAAGGCTACATGACCGCTGATCATACAGTTTTTTCCCAACTTGGTGGAGCCGGCTATGCCGGTAGCGGCTGCAATAACGGTGTTTTCGCCGATTTCGACATTGTGCGCCACATGCACCAGGTTGTCCAGCTTGACTCCTTTGCGTATGATCGTGGAGCCCAGGGTCGCCCGGTCGATGGAGCAGTTGGAGCCCGTCTCCACGTCATCTTCAATAACGACATTGCCGATTTGCGGAACTTTCACATTTTTCCCTTCTACCTGATTGAACCGGAAGCCATCGCTGCCTACCACGGTACTGGCATGAAGGATACAGTTCTCCCCGATCCGGCAACCGGAATAGATCTTGACTCCCGGATAGAGAATGGTATTATCGCCGATCACACAATCTTCCCCGATAAAAACCTGCGGATGGATCCTGGCACCGCGGCCGATGGTCACCCCATCGCTGACAACGGCAAAATCGCCTACGTAGACCTGCTCGCCCAGCCGCGCTGTGCCGGCAATGGAACTGAGGGGAGAGATGCCGGTTTTATCATTTTTGATCCGGTCATAGATCGCAAGTAGTTTGGCAAAGGCCAGTTCGGCCGACTCAACCCGTACCAGCGTGGGAGCGACCGGTTTTTCTGCAACAAAGGATAGGTTCACGATCACCACCGAGGCTGATGTAGAATAAAGGTAGGGCGCATATTGCATGTTCGAGAGGAACGAGAGCGAACCCGGTGTTCCTTCTTCGATTTTCGAAAGGGTGGTAACGGTGACTTCGGGATTCCCTTCTACCCTCCCGTCGAGGAGGTCAGCTATTTGTCCGGCGGTGAATTTCATGGTTCGTGCTGTTTCGTGAATATTCTGTGAATGATGAGGTTGACAAAGAAGCGGGAAAGGGGTTTGATCTCTTTCCGGTTAGTAGGTCGCGGCAGATTTTCTTCCGTAAAGGCTGCAGTTTTCTGCTTGGTACAACCGGGTATAATCTTCGGTCAGTGCCTTGTGCAGGGTGGAAAAGAACCAGTCCTTGGCGGGATCGTATTGCCCAACGATGAAGACATAGTCGAGCGGAAGGGAAGGCCGGTTCTTCACAATTTCAAAATGGATGTATCGATCAGGGAAGGAGGGATTGCCGAGGTAATAGTTTTTCCTGCGGTTTTCGTTCCACCTGACCGGGAAGTAACCGGATTCACATTCGTAGTTATACACCATCACAACGGGTTTGTCGACCGCCAGGTAATCGACGAAATGGCCGGTGAACCAGTTGTCCATGCAGTAGATCGGAAGCACCAGGCTGTTGGGTTTTACAAATTCCGACGCTTTGTTGCATTCGGTCGCCATCCTGCCGAGGTCGCGGATCCCCGGTGTGTAGTACTTCAGCAGTAGCGTGTTGACCGTCAGTCCGGCCAGCACGGTGATCAGCCCCAGGAACCACGGGATACGGAAGGTGGAGAACCAGACAACCGTAAAGAGCAGAATGAAAAAACCGATGCGCAGATTGGTGTAACTGGCAGTACCGTAAGCATCCGGCAGTTTGAAAAAGAGGACCAGAAGCACCACCAGAAAGCTGAGTATCCACCAGAAGGGATATCGCGGCAGAAGCGATTCGGATGTGTTTCCGGTTTTAGTATCGGGTTCGTCGGCCGGGGCATCGTGAAAAAGGCGGAAGACGAAGCGCAGAAAACCGGCCACCAGGATGAAAAGCAACGCGTAGAACAGGATCTGCAGGAATTTTCCTTCGATCGCAGGGTTCATCGAAACCAGTGGACGCAGCGCGACGATCATGTTCAGCAGTTCTTCCTTACTGAGGAATTTTATGTCACGGATCTCCGGCCTGGAATAGAAAAAATAGATGAACAGGGCGAGTGGGAGAGCGGCGGAGAGGAGGGCAGCGGCGGAGTTTCGCAGGGCCTGTCTGATCTGTGATTTCCAGGTTCTGCCTTCAGAGATCATCCCTGCCAGGGTGCTGATCACGATCTGGGTGGCCAGTGCGATCATCAGGATCCCGAAGATGACAATGTGGGAAAAATAGCACAGCGCCACGAGCAGCGCAAGATATAGCACAGATTTCGGATTCCAGTTTCTTTTCTCCTGTTTCAGCCAGTAATTCAGCGTGATGAGGAAGACCAGAATTCCCATGCAGAAGTTGAAAAAACCGAAAAAGAAGAACATGGAGTGGGTGAACGGGAATACCAGGTAGCTGAACAACCGGTGACCGGGCGAGAGGGTGTGGATGAGTGCCCGGAAGGCAAAAGGAATGCCTGTGAGGATAAGAAGGATCACAATCTTTTCAGCCAGAAAGGCAGGGATGACCAGGGTCATGAGGGAGACCAGGAAATGGGAAATCCAGTTTGGGACCGGTTCGGGGTTCAGGATGAAGAACTGCCGGAAGAAATCGTTGCTGTGCACGGTTACCTGGTTGATGATGTTGGAGTTGGCCAGGTGTGAGGCGCCATCCATGCTGGGAAAGAATTTCGTGAAGACGAACGGTAGCAGGTTGAGCAGGGTGATGAGCGAAAAGAGGGCGAACTCGATGCGCTTCCGTACGAGGGTTTGTTTCATGGGCTCGGCAGGTACTATTCGGTCTGGAACATCAGGTAATCACGGATCAGGGGGATATCGCCGGGAGCGACTCCGTTTTTTATCAGCGCCGGTGAATCTTCCTCAAATCCCTGGAGCAGCAGGGTCCTTGTCGCGGCATCCCGGCTCATGGCCTGCCGGTAAAGTTCGAGGGCTTCGCCGCGCCTGCCGAGGCAAAGACGCACATGTGCGGCATTCATCAGGTCATACCCGGAGGGCGCGTCGGCAAAACCAAGAATGGTCGAATAGCTTTCGGCTGCCGCCTCAAGGTTACCGAGCATGAACTGGCACCAGGCAATAGGGCGCAGGACCTTCAGGTTGTCGGGTGAGAAAAATCGTAAACGGGCATAGTGACGGAGTGCCTCTTCAAAGTCTTTTATCTGCAGCAGGCATTGCCCGGCCTGCATCTGAAGGGAAACATCGTCGGGTTGCAGGAGCAGGGCATCGCGGTAATAGCCCAGGGCCTGCTGAGGCTCATTGAGTTTCAGGCTGCACCATCCCAGCTTTTTCAGGAGCCAGAGCCGGTTGGTATCGAACAGCTCAGCCTTCCGGTAGGACTCGATAGCCTTCCGGTACCGGCCCATTTTCTGGAAACAGTATCCGATCTTTTCAAAATATTCATGGTCGGGGCCGTTTTGCTCCGTCAGCCCCAGGTAGGCGTCGATGGCCTCCTGGAAATGGTCGTTGTCGAAATGGAAAGCAGCTACCCTGGCAGGAAAATCGAACCTTTCAAAGTACTCCTGGTAGAATTGCAGGTCGTTCAGGTTCACCCTTCGCTGGAAAATGTCTTCGAATTCCTGGCGTGCCGGGTACAATTTGAAGAACCGGTACAGATCCTGGATATATTGTATGAATACGGAATTGCTGGCCAGCGACTGGTCGAGCATTTGTTCTTCCGTGGCCATCTCCTGCATCTGGGCAAATTCAGCCTCGAAGTTGGTGACGATCAGGGTGCGCTGATGCTCGGGGATCGCGTGGAAATTGACTGCAAAGGAGTACTTGTCGGAGTTACAGATATAGAAGGCTTTGGCGAGACTTTCCAGAAGGCGTGTGCTGATCTCATCCCCGGAAAAGGTCGAACGGATTTCGGGATGGCCGGCATAGAAGGGAACGAACCAGTTGGACATGACGTTGAAAAAGTCGAACCGTTTCAGAAGCCGGAACGTGCTCATGAATACGTCTCCACCTTCCATCTGCATCCGCGAAAATTTCTCAATCTTTTCGACGAGCCCGGGCACCTCTTCGATCATATCCTTCCACCCCGGGTTCTTCTCCTCGGGGTCGTCGTCCTCCTCCGGGTCATTGAGTTGCAGTTTGTCTTCGATCCGGGGTATCATTTTCTTCATCTCAGGCAGCACCTCCTCTTCGAATTCACGCGTGATCTTATCCGTCTCACGTGCCATCAGCAGTTGCATCAGGATCAGCTCCAGCCCCTGGAGAACATGATCCTCAACGGCGAGTTCCTCGAAGTATTCACTGAGATCGGGGTAGAACGGAAGCCGGTCGTCATATTTGATCAGGCAGATCGTAAGCCCGGTGAGCGCCCGTTGCCAGACCTGGTTCTCCCGGGCCAGCACAAACCCGGCAAGGAGCTGGATCTTGACAGTATCGAAGTGGTTTAACAGGCTTAATGTCAGAGAGCTGACAACGAGACACTTTTCGTTCCATTCGACCTCGTCCGAATGCAGGATCTGCCGGATACTGGAGGCAATACCGGAGGGCATCTTTCCGGTGAGCCATATCTTTCGGAATAGCAAGTCCGATTCCTTCACGCTTGGCTGGTCAGCATCTTCAATCAATTTGCTGACCTGGCGGTGAAAAAAGATCTCTTCGATGCGACCGGCAGCGGCTTCAGGGTCGTCCGTGAATTCGGCTGCAACGACCCTGCGTTCGGCCCCGGTTACCGGTAATTCCGCTTCCAGCAGGATCTGGCGGGTTTCATCAGCTATGGAAAGGATCGATGCCCGAAGTCCGTTCAGGATATCCTCCTGTTGCGGGTCATGATAACCATCCATTGCATATTTCAGCAGCGTGCGGTAATTATCCGAAAGGGTCTCCAACTGGTAAAAGAAATCGGAACGGCTGGCAAGCCGGGTGAACTGGCTAAGCTCCTCCAGTGCACCCTTCAACTGACCGGCCATAACCCGTTCGTTGATTTTCCTGTATCGTTGTTCAATCTCTTTTCTTGCCATTCCGGTTTTTTCCTGTCAATCCTCCGTACAAAGATATCAAATCCCCGAACAACCCACATACCGGTTATCCCGGATGGAACCGGAAAGGGGATTTGCTAATTTTGGAGCCGCAATCCTTCCGATGAAAACACTCGCACGCCGGCTCTCTTTATTTATATGGTTATTGCTGCCCCTGATCCCGCAGGCCCAGCAGGTCCTCTCGGAAAGCAGGTACCGGTTCAGGTATTCCATCCCGTATGTTAAACACGGAGGTGATGCGTTCGTTCATGGCAATGAGATCCTCAGGGAAATGGCCAAGGAGGTACTCCGGGAGCCCTGGCAGGTGAACATTCGCCTTTCCGGCGAGATCCGTTTCAAGGTGATTCAGACCGGAGGGGAGATGCAACTGAAGGCTTCCTTCCTCCGTCGCATGGTAGAGGGGGATACCCTGTACCGTAAATTTCCGGTCAGCCGGATGCTCTTTCCCTCCCGGGTATCCATGACACTCCGCTGGGCCAACAAGGCGGATACATCCGGATTCGCGGAGGAGCCGGTTTCGTTTGTACGGGTCACCCCCGGCGACTCCATCCTTTTCCGCCGTCCGGTGTCGCTGTATGATCCAACGGTGGATACGCTGATCGTGACGGAAGTCCGGTTTGCCTACGATTCGGCCGACCTGGCGCGCTTTATGAACGGGATCGGACGGATCCATGATTATCATGCCTCCCTGGCCCTGCTGGATACCCTCAGGAGGATTTCGGCAGGAATGACCACCGACGACAGGCAGCACCTGCCGGAATATGCCATGAAAGCCTGGGAGATGAGCCTGGTACTGAACCGGATCGCGAACCGGGAATTTGAAGGTACCCTGCTGGCGGACGGGACAGATCCCGGAAGATTTACGGCACGTTACAAAGAAATTTATCGCGAATCGAAGACAAGGATCTACAACCTGATCGATGCGCTCGGACTGCCTGAAAAGCTTGAATGGGACCGGGATGCGGGCCGGCTCGCAGGTTATCTGACCACCCGGGTGCTGACCTATGTGCGGCTTTCCAACCTCATGGATCTGCTTCAGGGAGCGATCTACCGCGATTGCCTTGAACATGCTTTCGACGGGGAGGCGGCGCCGCCGGGAAAGGAAGTTTTTCTGCAATTGCTGACCCGGATGTACCCGGAGGCACAGGCTGATACCCTTCCACGTTTTTTTGCCGGAAGGGTGCTGCAGGAATACCGCCGGTTGGCCGCCTCGCTGATGGAGGGGAAAGAGTATGCGCAGGCCTGGGATGTACTCGAAAACAGTCGCCGGTTCGCCGGGCTGGTGCCGGACGCCGGTATTGAAGAAAATGAAATCCTGTCCGTGAAAGCAGCCGAAGGGGTTTTCAATTCCTTTGCGGGGATCGCTGCCACCTGCATCGAGAGGCGCCAGTTCGAGATGGCCGACCGGTACCTCGCTAAAGCGTCCGCCTACCGGGCGGAACACCTGAACTATATTCAATCCGACTCGGTTTACCGGGCCGCGTTCGGGGTGTTGTTCTTCCTTCGCAACGGCGACTGCGACAAACTGCTGGAAGACAAGTCATACGCGGAGGCGCTCGAATGTTATCACGATCTGGAACAGCGATACCGGCCGGAGGTGCTGGCTCCCGTGCGGCGCAACCTGGATGACAAGCTCGCGCGCGCAGCTTCGGGACTGGCGGAGCAATCGGTCCGCCTTACAGCCGGCGCTCTGCGTCATAACCAGCCGGATTCGGCGATGGCCTATTACGACCGTGCCAGGCAGTTGCAGGGTGCATCTTTCCACCGGACATCCGTCGATGACAAACTCGATTCGCTGGCACCGGCTCTGACCCGTCTCCGGATATCGAAGCTGGAGACCGATGGCGCTGAGGCACTGGAAAACCGTCATTACACGCGGGCGGTCGGATATTTCAGGGAGGCGCGCTCGCTGGCGTTGGAAAACCGGATCGATGCCGGCCGGGTGTTCGATTCCCTTTACCGGCAGGCGATGAAGATGTACCTGGTCGTGAGGTTGTACTCTGCCCGGAAGGTGATATGGGTCAACCGGTTCGATTCGGCGCAACTGGCACTCGACCGCACGGAACAGACCGCATTTGACTTCGGCCTTCAGAATGATTCCCTGCTGAAGGCTTCCATGGATCTGTTCCGGGCTAAGATCCGGGAGCAGCATTGCGCCAATCTTCGCGATTCGGTCGATCTGCGCATGATCCGGGCCGGGCGGGCGGCGGCCTTGCATAACTATACCGGCGCCCGCAGAACCTGGGAAGAGGCGCTCGGCCTGCTGGGCAATATGCCCGGCTGCGGCATTCCCGAACAACCCATCCGCGACAGCATCAGGAAGTACGCACCGGCCGCCGATTGGCAGTCGGAAGAGGTGACCGTTGCAACCCTCGCGGCGGCCGGAAAATACCCGGAGGCCATCAGGCGCTGTTTGGATCATCTTGCGACGTTTGAGCGGGAAAACCTGGAACGGTTCGGCCTCCGGGCCATACTCATGCCTGAATTCCTGGAGCAGCGGCAGAATCCTCATCTGACATGGGCGGCCTGCCAAATCCTCATGGAGAAAGGAGAGACGATGAAAGCGCTCGATCTCCTGTTACTTGCCTGCAGCCAGGGATTCCCCGCCGGACAAACGGCAACGGCTCAGGAACAACTGGGCACCCGGATGGCCAGGGACGATTTCAGGAAGGCCGCAGGGTCAGCCGTTGCAACGGGTCGCGTAAACCATGTTCCTCCCGATAAAATGTTTGACCGGTTCAGAAAGGCGTACGCGAAGGAGTACGAAGCGCTCAAGAAATAAGACTACGGCAGAGCCGGAAGGGTTTCCTCAACGCCCGATCACCGCACAATGATTTTCCCGTTGTGTTGCCAGGCTCCGCACGAAAGGCTGTAGAGATAGACACCCGGTGAAGGGGTCCCGTTTCCCCCGGCGGACAGATCGATCCTCACCGCATTCAATCCGGGTTGCAACAGCGGACTCTGCACACGGGCAACGGTTCTTCCGAAGAGATCGGATACCCGTACAACCGCAGTCCCCGTACGGTTCAGACGGAAGGCGAGGGTGAAGGCACCCGATGAGGGATTGGGATAGGCAACCACCGGGTCACCAGACTCGAGACCGGCAAGCAGGTTTTCGTCGATCCCCGTAAAAGCGGGCTTTTCCAGCTTGACCGTCGTATAAAGCCTGTATTCCCCGGGCTTGAAATTGATCAGCATGGCGGTGTTGGTGACATTCAGCGTATCGCCGGTGTAATACTCATACCAGGGGCCTGTTTTCGTAAATCCTCCTGTGACGTTTTTGCTGATCACATCGAAATTTCCGAGAACATTCACATCCATGGACGAGTGACGGAGCGTGATGCGCTTGGTGTTGCCGGTTAGGTCGATCGAGTAATCCGTCGTGGCAAACGCCGGCTGGCTCTTTTTCAGGTTGATAAGCGCAGCGATCACATTCTTTGTGTACCGCCGCCGCCATTCGTTCAGGTAATCCCAGCGGATGGGTTTCGGATCGAGGCGGGAAGCAGAGGTCATGGAGGGATAGTTGATCGAGTAATCATAACCCAGCTCTTCGAACTGCCATAGTTGCTTGGGCCCCGGGATGGTGAAGAAAAAGTTGGCATTCAGCTCAACACGCTTCAGGCCGGTGGTCGTATCCTTGATGTTGTAAGGAGGCTTCGAGGCATTGCCGGCGGAAATATTCTTGTACATCACCCGCTCCTCATCGTGACTTTCCATGTAAGCCACCAGGTTCGATTGCGTCCATCCCCGGTTCTGCCACGAAGCCCACGAATAATCGGAATTGGATCCCGTTACCCATCCTCCGGCTCCCTGGATATACTTGTAGTTCATGTTCCCCCAGATCAGCATTTGGTCGCCGGCGAGTTCTTTCTCTTCCGTGTTATCGGCAAAATGTTCCAGGATCATGTAGGCCGATGGATTCACCGCATGCATGGCGGATTCATAGTCCTTCAGGATCGCGATCCGGCTGGCATCGTATTGCCCCCACAGGGAAACGTTGTCGGGATAAGAGTTCTTCTGGGTGAAGCCTTTTGAAAGGTCAAACCGAAATCCGTCCACATGGAATTCAGTCAGCCAGTACCCCAGGTTCCGCTTGATATACTGCCGGGTCTCGCTGCTTTCGTGGTTCATATCATACCCCACGTTGTAAGGATGTTTCGGAACCGGATTGAACCAGGGATTGTCGGCGGCGGGCCGCTGGTTGGCGCCATCCCAGTAAAGCTTTACCAGGGGAGAACTGCCGAACTGGTGGTTGCACACAATGTCGAGGATCACGGCGATGCCTTTCAGGTGAGCCGCTTCCACAAACTGCTTCAGCCCGTTTTTGGTTCCATAATATTTATCCACCGCAAACAGGTAATCGGGATTGTATCCCCAGCTGATGTTGCCTTCGAATTCCATCACCGGCATCAGTTCAATGGCATTGATGCCCAGATGTTTCAGGTAGTCGAGCGTGTCAATGAGGGATGGATAGTCATGCGCGGTGGTGAAATCGCGGATCAGCAATTCATAAATGACGAGGTCGGTAACGGCCGGAGGGGTAAAGGGAGTTGTATTCCACGGGTACGGATCCTGTCCGGGTTGCAGGAACGTAGCGACGCCGGAAGCTTTGCCGGTGGGATAGGGCTTCAGGTTCGGATAGGTAGCCGGAGCGATGTAGGTGTCATTCGGATCACTGACTTTATCGGCATAGGGATCGCCGATCCGGATGGTCCCGTCGACCACATATTGGAAGATATACTCCTGTTTGGCGGTCAACCCGCCGATATTCAGCCAGAAACGGCTGTGGTCGGGCGTGAGGAACATATAGCTCGCCGAATCGAGTTGCCAGTCGTTGAAATCGCCGGTGGCAAAAGCATGGTCTTTCCCAGGCGCATACAGGCACAGGAGTGCGGTTGTCGCATCGAGGTAGTTGATGCCGTCCACAACCCCTGCCGGAAGTTCCGCCACCGGCGCATTGGGAATCACCGTGTAGGAGAAGGAATCGGCTACGGAACTGTCATTGTTGGAAGCCACGATGCGAACCCACCTTTTGACCCAGTTCTGTCCGAAATTATCCGCCCCGATCGTATCGGTCAGGGTATTGCCCGACACGCTTTTCACCAGGGTTCCGTTTACAAAGAGTTTCATGGAGGTGGCGGGCGGACTGATCGCTGAAATGGGGATCGCATCCAGTTGTTTCAGGAAGAGCGCTTTATCAGCCGGCAGCGAAACGTTCACACTTAACTGATCGGGATAAACATCCGAAAAAATGTCGCTGCCATCAGCATTTTTTCCGGTTTTTGACCCGTCGGAGTTGCGGAAAACAAAAGCCAGCTTCAGGATCTGCTCGGAGGCGGGTACCCCGTAAAAAGCCCGGATCGAGGGTTTCAGCTTCAGGCTGTACCGGTTGTTTCCCAACGGGGTGAGCCTGGCCTTGTCGGTGTTCACGCCCCAGTCTGCCAAAACGTACTTCCAATCGGAGCCGGAGATGCTGAGGTTGGTGATCACCCCCGTATGCGCGTAGATGGGAGGGGAAACATCCTTCAGCCCGGCACTACCCTGGGTTGCATCAAAATAAACGGTGGCCGAATCGGTATCGATGGGGTACACGGGCACGGTGGTAACCACCTGTCCGGTGACCGAATAGAAAATGGTTGCCAATCCACAGGCGGCGACGATGGCTTTCAGTTTTTTCATCCTACATTTATTAGTATGGCAAAGATATCAAACTGGTTTTTATGTTCTGCTGATCAGTTGGTGGCAATGGATACACTGGCAGGTTGAAGTCCCTCGCTTTCAGCAGTGATGGTTATATCGTTTTTCAGGATTCGTCCCTCGGGGCGGACGATCACCATGGCCTTGCCGTAAAAGAGGCGCACCTGGTTTGACTGGAAAGGGTCGAAGGATTGAGGATTTCCGTTGCAGACGGCGGCAAGGAAGGCATTGCCTTCCACGCGGATATTGACGGTCGCTGCAGCAAGCGGACACGGGTTCCCTTCCGTGTCGAGCGCCTCAACGAGCACATAGGCCAGTTCGCCCGGGGTGGCCCTGATGACCGCCCGGTCGGGAGTCAGCCGGAGCCGCACCGGCTCACCGGCCGTGCGGATCACCTCCTCCCCAATCATTTTCTCGTCTTTGTAAGCAACCGCTTTAAGTTCACCCGGATGGTACACGACATTGTTCCACATCAGCCGGAACCTTTCGGTCGATACTTTCGAACCGGGTACCTTGCATCGTTTCCCCAGCGAAACACCATTCAGGAACAATTCGGCACAATCACCGTTCGAATAGACGAATACAGGGCGCCGCGTGGTATCGCTTTCCGACCAGTTCCAGTGAGGAAGGATGTGAACAGTGGTCTCACCCGGGTTCCAGTAGCTCCTGTACAGGTAATACCGGTCTTTCGGAATGCCGCACAGATCAAAGATCCCGAAATAGGAACTGCGCGCAGCCTCCTTTGCACTCATCCCGTTTTTTTCAGCCCATTCATTCGTATAGGGGGTCGGTTCGCCCAGGTAATCGAAACCGGTCCACACGAACTCACCGGCCACATAGGGCTCGTCCTGCTGCCACATGAAATCGTCGTCGGAGATCTCTGCCCAGTCGGGGGCGTTGAGATCATAGGAACTTACCTGCATGGAGGACGTGAAATCGGTTTTTTTCGCCGGCAGGGGCAACTCATAAAATCCGCGTGTGCTTACGGTGGATGCAGACTCGCTGATGATCACCGACTTATTGGGCTCGAGACGGCGGGCCAGGTCGTACCGCCTTCCGTAATTCCACGCATGCACATCATAAAAGTCGAAATGCCGTTTTTCGGCGCTGTTACGGCTGTCGCAGACCATGGTGACGGGCCGGGTCGGATCGTATTTCCTGTAATAACCGATCATGGTCTTCATCCGGGCAAAGCCATTGTTTTTATCCCATTGCACATCCCCCATTTCATTGCCGATGCTCCAGATAAAGACAGATGGATGGTTCCGGTCGCGGGTAATGAAATTCCGGACATTACGGGCCGCGAATTCCTCGAAATCGGTCTTCTCACCGATGTCGGCCTTCGCATCGTATTTATCGAAACCCTCGTCAAAGACCAGGATCCCCATTTCGTCGCACAGGTCGAGCAATTCCGGGGCGGGCATGTTGTGGCTGGTGCGGATGGCGTTGCAACCCATCGAAACCAGCAGTTCTAGTTGCCGTTGTTGTGCGCGGTAATTGAAGGCCGCTCCCAGCGGACCAAGATCGTGGTGGAGATTAACTCCCTTGAGCTGAACACGCCGGCCGTTGAGGTGAAATCCGTCGTCGGCCGTAAACCGGATGCTGCGCACGCCGAAACGGGTGACCGTCGAATCGACGGTCCGGCCGTCGGTCTTTACAAGGGTGTGCGCCGTGTAAAGAGCCCCATGTCCGACATCCCAGCGGTCGGGTGCATCGAAGGTAAGGGTGGCCTTGAATTCCTGTGACTGCCCTCCCGGCACCTCACCGACCTCCTGCCGGCGTGCCACTACTTTCCCCGAAGGATTACAAAGGATGAACTCCACTGAAACATCCGGCGCCGCTTTCCCAGTGCTGTTCAACACCGAGCTTGTGATCACGACCTCGGCCTGGTCGACTTCGGCGACGGGTGTGGTGACCTGGGTCCCCCAGACCGCCACGTGAACCGGCTCGACTGCGATCAATTGCACTTTTCGGAAGATGCCGGCTCCGGGATACCAGCGGCTGTCGTGCCCGCGGGTATCTGCGTGGACAGCCAGGAGATTGGCCGCCCCGGGCTTTACCAACCGGGTGATGTCCAGGTAGAAGGAGTTGTAGCCATAATCCCACTTCCCGGCCAGCTTGCCGTTGATATATACCTCCGGCGAAGCCATGACGCCATCGAACAGGAGATAGATCACCTTTCCTTTAAGTTCCTCGGGCAGTTGGAGCGGCAACCTGTACCAACCCTCTCCCTTCCAGGGCAACTTTCCTGTGTTTCCGTCGCCGGCCGGGTCGAACGGCCCCGCAATGGCCCAGTCGTGCGGAACCGTGACCGTTTCCCACTTTGAATCGTCAAATTTGACCTGGTAGGCATGCTCCTGGTGCCCCCTGGCGAATTTCCAGTTCGACCGGAGCGTCACCACTTCCCGGGCCACACCAGACCAGGGAACCACCATCCAGGCTAAAAATGCACACCACGCAAACCGGGCAGCCCATTTCCCAATCCCCGTCCGGTAAGTTTGGCTGAAAAACGGGTGCGATATCCTCACACCGCCATCTTTTTCTTTAATCATAATCAGTATGTTAAAAACAATATTGCTTTCATCACTCAGTCACTTACTCACCTTTAACACCACCCCATCCAGACTCCTCACGCTCATCTCCCTTCCTTTGACAGGTTTCCCGGTAAGGAGGTTGACGAATCCCAGGGCTTTGGGAAGGGTGAAGGTCTGGGAGGTGGCTTCCAGGTTAAAGAGCACAAGAATCTCTTCTTTGTCGTTAAAGCGTTTGTAAACGAGCTTTTTACCCTCTGTGACCATGAATTCAATGGCACCGGTTGCAAGGGCAGGGTGATTTTTGCGGATTCCTGCCAGGAGTTTGTACCAGTCAAACTGGCCCTGGTTGAAACCAACAGGATCGTAGCTTTTTTCGCCCGGCTGCCAGTTGTTCCGGGTCTCCTTTTCGAACGTGAATTCCTTCCACCAGAGCGGTTTGCGGTTGTAAGGATCGTCGGCGCCCCACATGCCCATCTCTTCACCGTTCCAAATGTGCGGCGCCCCGATAGAGGTGAAGGTAAAGAGCAGGTACAGTTTCAGCCGCCGATAGGTTTCTTCGTCGGGTTTTCCTGTCAGGAAAGTGGAGTCTTCGCTGGGGGAGGAGTGGAACTTATACCGGTTCGGATTGTAGAAATCGGTCAGCAACCGGGGGGTGTCGTGCGACGATGCCGTATTCATCATGGCGTGGCGGTTGGCCGAAGGCATGCGGCCCCAGAGCAGGGTGAGGCTGTCGGCCAGTGCCTTCGCATCTATGCCGTAATCATTTTTTGCAAAAAAGTAACGCGCAGGCTTATACGCCTGGTAGAGCATGACGGCATCAAATATTCCGTTGCCGGTGTACGGGATCGGGTCCATCAGTTTATCGGGCCACTTTGCCCACCAGATTTCACCCACCAGGTAGGCGTCGGGTTTTACCGAACGGACGGTCTTGCGGAATTCGCGCCAGAATCCCATTCCCACCTGGTCGGCTACGTCAAGCCTGAATCCGTCAATGCCCCGGGAGGGATCGCCATCGGGAGCCAGCCACCGTTTAGCTACGGCGAAAATGTGCTTTTTCGCTCCCTCGTTGATGTTCCCTTCGTAGGGATAGCCATTCACCCGGGGAGGGATGACGTCCGTTTTCCGGATCTCGGGCAGACTGGGAACATTGGCCCAGCCGGAATAGGCAAACTCGTTGCCCGGAGTGGCAGGATCGTCGAACGACCGGATGGCGAACCAGTCCTTATAGGCCGATTTTTCCTGGTTC
>DAONFN010000015.1:0-17642 GCA_035403625.1 Bacteroidales bacterium | reverse complement strand
GCGCCCCCGTTGCCGCCGGCTGTGATCGTCTGCGTGGCGGCATAACAGGGGTTGGTTCCCGGACCGATGATCAGGTTGGTCAGCTGCTGGCTGCCTGGAATGGAGCTGCCCTGCAGCCCGGTGAAGGAACTGAACCCGCCGGCAGCCGTGGAGAAAAAGGTGATTCCCGTGGCCATCAGGATGTTGTCGGTGATATTGGCAGGTTCAAAGGTGGTCCAGGGCAACGGCTGGGTCCTGGTGCAGGCGAGAAGGCCTTCGTCGCCCTCGACATCGGTATCCAGGTAGCTGAACCAGGCGGAACAACTGAACGCAGTGATGCCCGAATGGGAGAGGTTCCAGTAACGTTTGAGATAGCTCCCGGTAATGTTCGGATCGGGATACTTCTGGTTGGCCAGGGAGACCCCGACGTAGTTATCGGGCAGGAACGTGCCGGATCCGGCGGCAAAGGTGAGGGTGACGGGCGAATACTGGATCAGGTCGGAAGCATTTCCAACCGGGAACTGAAAGGTGCCCGGACCGGCGAACGATTTCCGCAGTTCGCCGGTGGAGGTGGCGACCACCATGGAGGCCGCCGACGGGTTGCCTGCCACCATCGCCTGCATGCCCAGGGTGAGGTTGAAACTGCCCAGGATGACCCGCCCGTTGGCCAGCGTAAGCAGCCCGATCACCTGGGTATTACCGGCCAGGGTGAGGCCCCATGGGTTATCCATCAGAAGGGTGCCCAGGATGTTTTTGCCGGACAGGGTCTGAGCCGTTTCCCCGCAGAAATTAAAGATCCCTGGCCCCAGGTCCTGTGGCACCGTGTTCTCGTTGTGGAAGTCCCGCTTGATGCATAGCATGCCGTCATTCTGCAGCGCCCCGCCGGGACCGATGCGGATGGTCACCATCGAGGTCAGCGTTGCTCCCGAGGCGATCACCACGTGGCCCCCTTCCATGATGTCGGTCTGACCCTGCGACTGGAAATACAATGCCGTCAGCATGGCGACCGGACAAAGGTATCGGAACAAGTTGCGTTTCATAACCGGATCTCTTTGTTATAGGATTAAAAGGAACGAATGGCACGGACACGATTTGAATCATGCTTGTGTCCGGCCGATTGCGTGCCCATGTAGAAGCTCTGATTCCAGGCGGTTCCTGCATCATTTTCGGTCGAACTCCAATAATTGTCGTTATAAAAGCTCCCGATGAGGGCTTTATTCTGGTACATCTGGTAGAGTTCATCTTTGGATGGCAGGAACCAGTCGGTGTACCCGTTCAGGGTCAGTGTATCGCAGATCCGTGCGGCGATCCCGGCGGTGGCGCAACCGTTGACGATCAGCGTGGTATTGGCCTGCCCGCTGCCCACTGCAGCCGAAGTACCCGGGATCGAGGTATTTTCACAACCCCAGACAGGACCCGCCCCGGAACTCTGGTCGGCTTCCGCTGAGATCAGCCCGTGTTTTCCGGTTCCGTCGATATAGAAGACGATCCCGCCGCCCCCGGCAGCCCCGACGTAGCAGGGGTTGTTGATGGAAACCTCTGTCCCGTAAGCCGTTCCGGCACTGTTCATGGCATAGGCGCGCACGTAATAGTTGGTATTCGGGGTGAGTCCGGTGATGCTGCTGACGAATGCGCCGGTGCCGCTGCCGTCGGTGGTATGGCTGTCGGCAATCGTGGGGGAAGAGCTGGTGCTCCAGCAAACCCCGCGGAAGATGACGGCGCTTCCCCCCTCAGTAGTAACATTTCCCCCGGAGGTGGCGCTGGTGCTGGTGATATTGGTGAGGATCGCCGTGCTGACAGTCGGTAAGGTCGAATTGCTCAGGGTCGTGAACGAGATATCGTTGCCATAGGCGGTCCCGGCGGCGCTGGTGGCATAGGCCCTGACATAATAGAGATGATTGCTGGACAGGCCGGTGATGCTGCTGATGAAGGTTCCCGTACCGGATCCGTCGGTGGTATGACTACCGGAAACCGTCGGGCCTGTCGAGGTTCCCCAGCAGATTCCGCGGGCCGTGACCGGCGCGCCCCCGGCCGATACGACATTTCCCCCGCTGGTGGCGGCAGTGGTCAGGATGTTGTACGCGTCGAACGTGACCACAGTGGCGGTGGCGGGAGAGGTGGTGAACGTCACCTCGTTCCCGTAAAAGGTTCCCGCAGCGGTGGTGCCGTAAGCCCTTACGTAATAGAGGGTGCCGCCGGTCAGTCCCGTCAGGGAACCGGAAAAATTACCGGACCCCGTACCGTTTGTGGTATGGCTGTTCAAAATGGTTGGATTCGCGGCAGTATCCCAGCATAATCCCCGGGCGGTGATCGCTGCCGCCCCTCCGCCCGGTGAAATATTGCCGCCGCCGGAAGCCGTGGTCTGGGTGATGGAGGTCACCGCGTTGGTCGTGACCAAAAGTGGAGTGGTGATCGTAAGACTGTTTCCGTAAAAGGTCCCCAGCGTGGTGACGGCATAGGCCCGGAAATAGTACAGGGTGTTGGAGGTCAGCCCGGTGATGCTGCTGGGGAACGATCCAATGCCGCTTCCGTCGGTGGTATGGCTGTTGGCCACAGTGGGATAGACGAAGGTGTTCCAGCACACACCCCGGAAGCTGACCACTGCCCCGCCTCCCGACAGGATATTCCCCCCGCCGGTGGCCGACGTGGTGGTGATAGTGGAGGCGGCCGTCGTGGTGATCGTATTGACGCCGCTCGGGGTGGTGAAGGATTTTTCGGTACCGTACCCGGTTCCCACCTCATTGGTGGCATAAGCGCGGACATAGTAGGTGGTGTTGGGTTCCAGCCCGTCCATATCCTTGCCGAAAGTTCCGGAACCGGCCCCGGCGTGACTGGTGTCGTCGGTTACCGTGGGATTCGGCATCGTACTGTAGCAGAGCCCCCTTTCCGTGACGATGGCCCCGTTGTCGCTCACGTTGCCCCCGCCCAGCGCGGTCGACGAAGTGATCGCCGTGACCGAATCGGTGAGGATCGCAGGCTCCCGGGCCGCCGTATTCCATACCGGCATCCCGGGTGATTTACCCGCCCCGAAGGTCAGCACATCCCCCACATTTCCCGCCGGAATACGGATCCAATGGACCCCGTTCCAGCACAGCATGTCTCCCTGCAAATTGCCGTTCGGCAGGTTGATCAGCACCCATCGGTGCGGGGTTATGGTGGCATTCCAGAAATAATACCCTCGCTGCAGATCCCCGTTGTCGTTGGTGTTATAAACCATCAGCCCGGAAACGGGATCGGTCACCGGCGCCGGCGAGGTAAGAGAGGTCAGCGCCACCCTCGGTCCCAGGAAGCCTTTCGTGGCGGAGTTAACCTCGAACGCCGCCGACGGGGTCGGGGTGCACCCGTTATCGCTGACGGCGACCTGTGCGTGCAGGGGCAGATGGATTACCAGCAAGATAACACTGATGATGGAAAGGCGTCTCATATCATCGGGTTTTTCATGATTCAATGGCCGCGTAATGGTTTCCCGTGTTAATTCCGGATGCATCGCATCGAATACCCGTAATCTTTGCTCATCAGGGCGTCGAAAAGCGAGCCCGACGAACTCTGGAGGTTCCTGCGGTAGGCTGTGCCGGAGGTTCCGTAGGTCGTCCAGTAATACCCGTCGGTGGTCAGGTTGGAGAAAGTGCCGGCCGGGATCCTCATGCCTCCCGGCCGGGCAGTGAACCCGCTGGAGTTGGTCGCCCAGCTGTTGGGACTGGCCCAGTGCAAGGTCCCGGTCTCCTTCATCCTGCCTCCGGCCACGGCATCCCCTCCGAGGTAGGTCGACAGGGTCGTGTAGGCCGTGTCATTGGGCAGATGCCAGCCGGCCGGACATATTCCTGTGTTGTTCTGACCTCCCACCTGGACCAGGTCCAGGGCGCAGTTGTTCCCGTAGGCAGAAGTAAACAGGAAGGCAATATACAGCGTGTTTTGGTTCGTTGCCCCGGCGGGCAGGGTGACCGATTTCAGCTTCCAGCCCAAAACCGCGTTGTACCGGTTGAAGGTGGCTGCCGTGTTCCAGGTCGTACCGTTCGTCGACCATTGCACATCCACATGGTCGAAGTTGGAGGAATATCCCGCGTCTTCGTACCAGGCGAAATCCACCTCTACGGCTGCGTACCCGGCCGTGGAGAAAGAGGTGGTGCGCTTCAGGCGGGTTGACCCGCTGTTGATATTGAACGATCCGTATTCCACCAGGATAGCGCCATTGTACGGCGATTTGGTTGGATAGGTCCCGCTTGCCACAAAGGTGACCCCGAGTTGCGATCCGGTTACCTGCTCGAGGGCCCATCCGGCTGGAGGGGTTGAACCGGAGCCCGATTCAAAGCTCTCGGAAAAGAAAAGAGGCGTCCGTCTCATCTCATTGTACTGGTACAATCCGCCGTAGGTCGTGCAGTTGGATTCCAGGTCGTTGTAACAGTATTTTTCGATCGTTCCGTTGTTCGACTGGGTCACGGAACCGTTGATGCGCGTGCCGATATTGAGATCCTGGGCCATCCAGCATTGGGTGCCGATCAGCACGGTATTATAGGTTTTGCCATCGCGCGAATCGGTGATCGGAAGTCCGCAGCACGATCCGGCCGTCTGGTTCAGTGTCACCGCAGGCGAATGACTGCATACGTTGTAGGCCCATACGTACCGGGTATAATTCTCTTCGCAGGTGAGACCCGTTTCGTTTTTGCTGGTCGCGGTTCCCATATCCTGCGCATTGGAGTAGTTGTTGGTGGTGCTCCATTTATACCCGATCGCCCCGGGTACGGTATTCCAGGTCCAGTTGACCGACGTTTGCCCGGCCGTGCAGGTACCCGCGGTGGGTGCGGCGGAAAGAGCTGCCGGGGTGGTCACATGCATCGTCCGGGATTCGGATTCCCCGCAATCGGTGTAGGTCCACACATACCGGTAATAGGTGGTGTCGCATACGACCCCGGTTTCGATGTGCCAGAGTGTATCGTGCGTATCGATGGCCGTTGAATAGTCGGATGCGGTGTTCCATTTGTAACCGAGGGCGCCGCCGGCTGCGTTCCACTGCCATTGAATCTGTCCCTCCATCATCAGGTGGATCCCCTCGGTCGGAGGATCGGCATAACAGGGAAGGTACGCCCGCCATACGCCGTTGGCAAAGATGCTCAGCGCCCCGTTGGCACCGCAGTCGGTGCAATAGACCATCAGCGCCATGGCCGGATTGGTGATGGCGTCGCGCTCGGCCCGGGTCATCCGTGGGAGCAGAAATCCCTTCGAGGTTGATTTCACATCGAGTACGGCCGACGGATCCGGTGTGCTGGCGGTGGCACTCACCGAAACCTGGGCTTCCAGCCGCGGGAACAGGCCCAGGATGACCGTCAGCATCAGCAGGGAACGGAATGACTTTTTCATTGCGGAATGATTAGGGAGACGTAAATATAATCTAATATTCTGTAGAAAATCTATTATTTCCCTAATAAATTTCAGGTACAGAACAGGAAATGAGGGGGAAATGCTTATTGATTGTCTGCCTTTTTCCATCCTGAAGTTGAAAAATGGCTAACGCAGACTGCTGCCGGACCCGGGGGGTGTGATCCGGAACCCTATTTTTTTATGAATTTTCCGCTGCCGATCTCCCTGTTGTGATCAAACACCCGGTACCCGTACACGCCGGGGGCGAGCCCGTGCAGCGCGACACGGATCTCTCCGCCGGATGGACGGCCGGTCATTCGTAAAACCTCTTCACCCGTGATGCTGCAGATCGTTACGGTCATCTCCGGACCGGGGCTGCCCGGGATCCTTGTGCTGAAGGAAATATGGTCACCGGCAGGATCGGGATAGGCCCGCATGGTCTCATTCGGACCTGCCGGACCCGGCGCCGCGGAGGGAGCCGAACCGGTCCCCCGCCGGATCCCGTTCCCGAAAGAGGTTGCCCAAACTTCCCCATCCTGGTACGGGTCATAAAATACCCGCAGCGGATGACGGAAAGGATAGCCGGCGACCTGCGTGAAAACGGGCTGTGCAGCGGTAGCATCGGTGGTACGCCACAAGCCGTCGGTCTCGGTGGTGAAGTACAGTTCATCGGAATGCATCGGGCGGACCGTGCAGGAGTTGACCCGGAAATTGTCGTGGATGCGGGTCCAGGTCAGGCCGCGATCGGTCGTGCGGTACAATCCGCCGGTACCGCCGATACCCGGCGTGCCCCATCCCTCGAACACACAGGCATACCAGAGGCTTTCGGAGCCGGTATTGGGATCGATCACCACATCCTGCGTCCAGAACCGCATGTTGGGGTGCGAACGGTACGACCACTGGGCCGTCGCCTGCTCATAATAGCATATGCCCGAACTGTCGGTGAAGGCGGAGGAATAGGTCGGCTTCCGCGCGGAATACGATACGACGAGGTCGCCGTTCCCCAGCACGCGGATCACATCGGGATGGCCGTTGCAGATGGGCGGGTTGGCCATTTTCGTCCAGGTCGAGGCAGCGCCGGCCCCCAGGTTGTCGGTGACCCAGATGCCTCCGGTGGTTGCTTTGTTGTGGTGCAGCACGCTCGCATACAGGCGGGAGGGATGGATGGGATCGAGGGCGATCCAGACCACGGGGTGATTGAAATTATGCAGCAGGCTGAAACTCGCACCGTTATCGGTGGAGTAAAAAACGGCGCCGGTCCCGGCGTCGATCTGGGCATCGTAGATGCGGGTCGACTGGTAGATGTCGTGCACGTTGGAGGTGGCTGCATACAGGGTCCCGTTGGGATGCTGTGCCAGGCAATAGACCGTATTCTGGGTGAGCCCGGGGATGAATTTCCACCGGCTGCCTCCGTCGCTGCTCATGATCCCGTTGATATCCGAATAACCGGCGAAGAGATGAAGACTGTCGGTCCAGAGAACCTGCCAGCAGGAGGTGTTCTCCAGCCCGTTGCCCCGGTAGGGTTTTCCTGTCGGGGTGGGCGCGTTCGCCGGGTTTGCATCGGCCCGATCGACATACTGCTGCCGCCAGTTCAGCCCCCCGTCGGTGGTGATGTGTGCAAAGCCGTAGTCGGTCATCACCACCGTTCCCGGGTCGTCGGGAGCCACGGTGAACCCGAACGGGGCTTCGGCATCCCCCCCGCCGCGATCGCCCCCGTACCCGCACCATCCCGTCGTGATGTTCGCATTGTCCGGCGTCAGAAAGGTATGGGTCCAGGGTCCCCCGTTTACCGATTTCATCACCACAGGGTGACCTTCCGCACTCCCGCCGGCAAGCCAGGCTACTTCCGTGTTGTTGGCCGCCATCCCGGCGAAAACCGGGAAATCGACTCCCTGGGCGATGCCGGCGACCTGCGAAACCCAGGTCCCGCCGGCATTATCCATCCGGTACACGCCCTTCATGGCATTCCAGTAGTTGTCGCCGTAGGTGTATCCCGACCAAACGTTGGCAGCGGTGAGGCATAGGAAGCGCAGGCTCCCGTTCTGCTTCGCCCCGGCAAACGACAGCATGTACTCGCCGGCCGGGATCCCCGAAACGGCCATGATGGCAAAGGTCTGCCCGCCATCGTTCGAAACCAGCAGCCCGTCGTTGGTGCCGATGTACACATGATTTCCGTCGAAGAAGACCCCCGCGATATGACAGCCGGCATTCATCGAAATACAGGTGTACACGTGGTGAAAGGTGGTCCCTCCGTCGGAGGAGTAGTAAAGGGTGCTGTAATCGGCAATGACCACGTGCCCGGGGTGGTCGTAGTCGGCAAAGATCCGGAGGATGTACCCGCCGGGATTGTTGCCGTACGGGTTGCCCGGCAGTACGCTCCAGGTATTTCCGCCGTCGGCGCTCCTGACCGGCCGGAGGCAGTCGGCCCCGGCCAGGGAGGTGTAATCGGCCGCATAGCGGATGGCGGGATCGGAGGTGAACTGCACGCAGGCATAATGGCCTCCCTGGATCGACAGGAAGTTGACGGTGGCCCATCCGGCCCCCTGGTCCGGGGTATGGTAGAGCCCGCTCATGTCGCATCCCATATAGATCTCGCCGTGATCGGCGGGGTTGACCGACGGGGAATAGAGAGCCCCTCCGCCGCCGATTCCCAGCGATTCCCAATAGGCCGGGACCTGGGCAGTCGACGAAAGCAGCCATAACCACATCCCGGCGAAAAGAAGGGAGAACTTTTTCATACCTCTTTTCTCATAAGATGGAACCGGAATGAAAAAGTTGTCTGATCAGCCGAAGTACACCCGTTCAGGGAAGAACGAAGTAGAAGGTGGCACCTTGTCCCGGTTCCGAGGTGGCCCAGATCCGCCCTCCGTGCCGCCGGATGATCCGGTCGACGGTCGCCAGGCCGATGCCGGTGCCTTCATACTCGCGGATGCTGTGAAATCGCTGGAACGGACTGAAAAGCTTGTCGGCTTTTTCCAGATCGAATCCGATCCCGTTGTCGCGGACGAAATACGTTAGCTGGCCGTCCGACTGAAGCGTTCCGATCCCGATTTCCGAACGGTCCTGCCGTGAGGAATATTTGAGAGCGTTCGATAACAGGTTAACCCAAACCTGGCGGATCAGCACCTGGTCGCCCTGGGCCGAAGGAAGATCGGAAAGGTTGATTTCGATCCGAGGCCGGTCGGCCGGAAGGACCAGCTCATCCAGCACGGATGACACCATTTGTCCCATGTCGATCGGTACGATCTTCAGTTCTTCCCTCCCGATGATGGCCAGGGAGAGTAACGAATCGATCAGCCTGTTCATCTGGGTCACATTCCGGGAGATCAGCCCGATCAGCCTTTTACCCTCTTCGTCCAGCGCGATCGTGTAATCTTCCGCCAGGATGTGGGAAAAGCCTTCGATGGCCCGCATCGGGGCTCTCAGGTCATGCGAAACGGAATAGCTGAACGACTCCAGTTCCCTGACCGCCAGCTGCAGATCGAGGGTGCGTTGCCGAACCCGCTGCTCCAGTGTTTCGTTGATCTCCAGCAATTCAGCTTCATAGCGTTTGCGCTGGGAGATGTTCTGGACGTAGGTAACGATATAATCCTGGCCCTGGATGGCCTTCTTTACGAGACCGGTGGATATGATGGCCCAGACCACTTCCTTGTCCTTGCGGATATATCTTTTCTCCAGGATGGCGGCAACCGGCTCTTCCTGGATGACCCCTTTCAGGTAATCCAACGATTTGTCACGATCGTCGGGATGGCTCACTTCGTTAAAATGGTGCATCTCCAACTCCGATCGGGAATACCCGATCATCCGGCAGAAAGCATCATTCACTTTGAGCATGCACCCGTCGAGACCGACCAGCACCACACCGATCGCGGCACTCTCAAAGGCGGCCCGGAAAAGCGCTTCGCTCTCGTGAAGGGCAATGATAGCGTCCCGGTGCTCCCGTTGGATCCGTTTATTATCGAGGACCTTCCGGATGACGGTGGGCAGGCCCTGGATGTGGTGGACCGATTTGATCACGTAATCGGCAGCCCCCCGCTTCATGGCTTCGATGGCAATTTCCTCCGAGCCGGTTCCCGTGACGATCACTACCGGGAGATCGGGTTTCACGATCCTGACGATTTCAAGTACCTGCAGCCCGTCGAATCCAAAGATATTGAAATCGCTCAGCACCAGGTCGAATTCGCCCTCTTTCAGACGGTCTTCAAAGGTCGTGCGGTTGTCGGCCTCTACCAGATCGAACCGGTCTGCTGCGTTTCGCAGGGTGTCGGCAACCAGTTGACGGTCGTGAAGACTGTCATCAACATGCAGAATTCTGATCATTTTTTCCATAGGAAAAGAAGGTTATTTGACCGGTGATGATCCGGTTAATCATCCGCACCGATGTTCAGGGTGAACCAATAGTCGTTGATTCGTTTCACAACCTCAATAAACCCCTGGAAAGATATGGGTTTCTCGAGATAACTGTTGGTCCCGATATCATAGCTCAGGTTACGGTCTTCCTCCTCCTTCGATGACGTCAGGATAATGACCGGGATCCTTCTAAGGATTTCCGTGTTTTTAATCCTTTTCAGCACTTCGAAGCCGTCGATTCCCGGCATTTTCAGGTCCAGCAGGATCAGGTTTGGCAGGGGATAGGCTGTCCGGTCGGAATAGGGGCCCGTTCCAAACAGGTAATTCAAGGCCGCCTCACCGCTCTGCACCACCTGTATTTTGTTGAAAAGCCTTGCTTCCCTGAATGCATCAAGGGTGAGGGCGATATCCATCCGGTTATCGTCGACAAGTAAAATAATGGCGTCCTCTCTCATATAAATTGCCGGTTATCCGGGTTGAAACTCAAGATGAAAATCAGTTCCCACGCCGATCACCGAGGTCACCCGGACGCTGCCGCCCTGGAGCATCATGGCCTTCTTCACCGTGGCCAGGCCGATGCCGGTGCCCGGGTAAGTCGATTCGTCGTGCAACCGCTGGAACACGTTGAATATCTTTTCCCAGTGCTCCTGGGGAATGCCGATCCCGTTATCGGAAAAAACAATGCGGGGGGCATCCGGCGTCGACTGGTCCACGAGGGTGATCTGCAGCGGGACCTCCGGTCGCCGGTATTTAATCGAATTTCCAACCAGGTTTGAAAAGACCTGGTGCAGGAGAGTTTCGTTCCCGCAAATGCCGGGCAATTCTTCCGGTATGGTAATTTCGGCGCCGGCTTCTTCCAGCTCCTGGTGAAATTCGTGCAAGACCTGCATCAACACCGGTCGGAGGCCTACCGTGTGCATGGCCAGTGATTTTCTTCCCAGGCGGCTGTAGTGCAAAAGGTCGTTGATCAGCCGCTCCATCCGGGAACTCGCTTCAACAATAAAGTCCATGTACTGCCGGCCTTCTTCGTTGAGGGCCTCTTTATGCCGGCTTGAAAGGATCTGGGAAAAGCCGAGTATCGCCCGCAGCGGGGCCCGCAGGTCGTGCGAAATGGAATAGGAATAGGCCTCCAGTTCCCGGTTCGTGGCCTCCAGTTGCAGGGTCCGCTGCCTTACCCGGCTCTCCAGTTCAGCGTTCAGCAACCGGATCTCCTCCTCCGTCTTTTTTCGTAAGGTGATGTCATTGATCACCGCTACCCTCCCGCGGCGGGTATTGAAAAGGATGTCGTGGGAATGAGTTTCGATGGTGATGGTGGTCCCGTCCTTTTTGATGTGATGCCATTCGCCGATATAGGCGTGACCCGTGAGCTCCGTCGTCAGCAGGGCAATATCGGCTTTTTCATCCGGCGGATACAGGTCGGTGAGCCGCATCCGTGAGGTTTCATGCTGACTGTATCCGTAATGACTGGTAAAGGCATCATTCACCGCCAGCATATTCAGGCTTCCGAGCTCGTAGATCAGCATGGGAGCCGGATTCTTCTCGAACAGGTAACGGTAGTGGGCTTCGCTGTTTCGCAGGGCCTCTTCGGCTTTACGGCGCTCAATGGCCATATGGTTCGCATCCGATGCCAGCGTTCTGAATTCCCGGTAAGCCAGCCCGTCAATGTTGATGTGGATGTTCTCGAGGGCTGATCTCCGGAAAAAGGCAGAAAATATCTCGATGTTCCGGTTCATGCGCCGGGAGTAGTGCCTTGCCAGGAGATAAGAGAGAAGCGACATGACAAGGAAAAAAACCACCGTACTGAGAATGTCCTGCACGAATTGGTTCCGGAGAGCATCCCGTTTCGCCCGGATGACCTGCCGGATTTCGTCTTCGTAAAACCCCGTTCCGATGATCCAGTTCCAGCCGGGCAGGAAGCTGAAAAATGACGTTTTCCGGTCCACTTCGTCGGGCGACAGTTTCCTCCACAAATAAGTATGGAAAAGCCCCTGGGGATATTTGACGGACTGCTGCTGTACGCGGAATATTTTAACCCAATCTTCTGAGCCTGATGCCGCGATGTCAACGGGCTCCCGGTTATATTGCCCATTGCTCACCAGCGCTTTCCCATAGATGGTGTTGATGAAGATATATTCATTTTCCGAGTAGCGCATCCGGCTCACGGTGTCGAGAATGAACTCCTGGAGGGTGGCCCTGACGCGATCGGAAGGGATGAGAAAGACCACTTTGTACCCGGGGAAGATATGGGTGTTGACCGACCCGGCGGCAAGCCCGGCCATGGCCTCCCGGTCGCCGGATTCGAAAAGGAACACCCGGCCCTCCTCCCCGCGGACCGATGCGGATGCCAGGGCCAGCATCTTTGTCAGGCGCATTTTTGTGTCCTTTTCCGATTCTTCCGGCCCGGGCAGATCCTCCAGCAACACTTCTCCGTCCTGGCTGAGCAAGACAACGGGGATCTTGAAATACCACGACGATGACCGGATGATCGTGGAATAAAATCCGAAACTGGTGTCGGAAGCCGTTTTCCCTTTTGCCGCAGCCGCCTTGAAGGCCCGGGCTTTCCGGGTGATGGCGGCCGACAGGGCCGATTCGGGGTTGTGCGTCACCCATTGAATGTAATCCTTGACCTGCAGGATTTTATTTTTGATCTCCAGCTTCTTCGTTTCTGAAAATCCCTTCTGCAGGTATCCCACTTCAACCCGGTAATGATGAAGCCTCATGTTCACCCAGAACAACCCGAAGCAGAGGATGCAAAAGGCTGTCATCGTGATCAAAGTAAGTGAAATCCATACGCTGAGCGACTTTTCCGGGAGGGCAGTCAACCTGGCAGTAAATTTCATGGCGGAGCATCGGAAAAACAAATATAATCGAAAAATGCTGTTTTTCGTTCAGGGCATCATTAAAAATACGCTGTCGGAACCCCGAAAGGCAGAGAAAATGGATTTCAACAAGGAATGAGGACGAAAATCCGGGAATTTTGGTAATTTGCCGTCGCATTTGTTGTTCCTGATCCAACCCCCATTTCCCATGAAAAGATCCCTGATTTCCGCCCGAATGCTGTTCCTGCTGGTTCCGGTGCTGCTGGTCAGCCTTTCGTGTCACCGCACTCCTTCAGACCGGCTGAAGATCGAGTACGAAAAGTATGTCATGCCCAACGGGTTGCAGGTCATCCTGCATACCGACCACTCCGACCCGATGATCTCCTACGCCATCATGTACCACGTTGGGTCCAGCCGCGAACTTCCCGGTAAGACCGGCTTTGCCCATCTTTTCGAGCACCTGCTTTTCGGCGGTTCGGAAAATGTTCCCCGGGGAAAATTCGACCAGATCATCGAAGGACTTGGCGGCACCAACAACGGCTTCACCAACCGCGACGTGACCACCTACTTCGAAATGTTCCCCCGCAACGCCCTGGAAAAGATCCTCTGGCTCGAATCCGACCGCATGGGGTTCTTCATCAATTCGGTCAACCGGAAAATGATGGCCATCCAGCAGAACGTGGTCCAGAACGAAAAACGGCAGGGAGAAGACAACTCCCCCTACGGATTCACCGACTATGTCATCAGCAAAAACCTCTATCCCGAGGGGCATCCCTACAGTTGGGAGGTGATCGGCGAAATGGATGACCTCACGAACGCCTCGCTCGACGATGTGAAGGAGTACTACAACCATTTTTACGGGCCCAATAACGCTACCCTGGTGCTGGCAGGCGATTTTAATGCCGATTCGGTGAAAAGACTGATCGATAAATACTTCGGGGAGATCAAATCGCACGGCGAAGTGGCCACCCGTACCGCTATGGTACCGACCCTGGAAAAGACCGTAAAACTTTATCACGAGGATAACTTCGCCAGCGTACCGGAACTCACCCTGGTATGGCCGGTGCCGCAATCGTACCAGAAAGATGCGTACGCCCTCGACTTCCTGGCCAGCATCCTGGCCGACGGGAAAAAGGCGCCCCTGTACAAAGTGCTGGTGAAGGAGAAGGGGCTGACCTCGCAGGTCGATGCCTGGAACAGCACAGGAGAGCTGGCCGGCGAATTCACCATCAAGGCCCGCGCCAACGAAGGGAAAACCCTGAAGGAACTCGAGGAGGCGGTGAACGAAGGTTTCGCCCGGTTTGAGAAAGAAGGGATCACGGAGAAGGATATCGAACGCGTCAAAGCCTCCAGCGAACGCGACTTCTACAACCGCATCGAAAGTGTGTTCTACAAATCGCTGCAACTCGCCTTCTACAACACGTTCCTCAACGATCCCGGGTACATCGAAAAGGATATCGAGAACATCAAAGCCGTAACCCTAGCCGATGTGAAACGGGTGTACGAAAAATACATCAAAGGCCGCCCGCATGTGGTCACCAGCTTTGTCCCCAAAGGGAAACCGGGAATGATGGCCGACCAGTCGATGCCGGCCGGCGTGAAAGAGGAGGATATCCATTCGGCGAGCCAGGTGAAGATCGACAGCACCGTAGCGGAAAAGATGGTGAAGACTCCTTCGGCCCTCGACCGGACCCTCGAACCTGCCGCTGGCCCCGCCCCGGGAGTGACGGTTCCCACCGTCTGGAAAGCAACGCTTGCCAACGGGATCCAGGTGTTCGGCATCGAAAACAAGGAGGTCCCCCTCGTGGAGGTCAGCCTCGTCATGAACGGCGGGATATCACAGGATAAGATCGCCCTCCCGGGAGTGGCCGGCCTGGTGGCCGCCGTCCTTCCCCAGGGCACGAAGAACAAAACCCCTGAAGAGCTGGAAGAGGAGATCAAACTGCTCGGCTCCGCCATCGAGGTCGACGCCTCACGCGAAGAGATCACGGTGTCGGCCAGCTCCCTGTCACGGAATTTTGCCAAAACGCTCGGGCTGATCCGTGAGTTTATGCTCGAACCCCGCTGGGATTCGGCCGAATTCTCCATGGCCCGCATCCGCGCGAAGAACGAGCTCATCCAGTCACAGGCCGACCCGCGCAGCGTGGCCCGCCTCGAATTCAACTCGCTGCTGTACGGGAAGGACCATATTTTCGGCTACCATTCGAAAGGTACCCTCGCCTCGGTCGACCGGATCACGGTGGAGGACCTGAAACAATACTACGCCGATAATTTCTCCCCCTCCGAATGCCGGATCCACATCGCAGGCAACGTGACGAAAGAACAGGCCCTGGAGGCCCTCAAACCGCTGGAGACCGGATGGAAAGCAAAGGAAGTGAAGAAGACCGCCTACGTGATCCCACCCAACCCCGAAAAAGCACAGATCTGCTTCGTCGACATCCCCGGGTCGAGGCAATCGGTGGTCTATATCGGCTACCTCGCCCTGACCCGCAACGATCCCGACTTCGTCAAGGCCGACTTCATCAACTACCGCCTCGGAGGCGCCTTCACCAGCATCTTCAACCAGATCCTGCGCGAGGAAAAAGGGTACACCTACGGAGCCTCCAGCTCCTTCCAGGAGATGAAAACCCGGGCTCCCTTCGTGGCTGCCAGCAGCGTCAGGTCCGACGCCACGTACGAGACAGTCAAAATTTTCAGGGATGAAATGGAGAAATACCGCAACGGCATCTCTGAAGATGATCTCCGGTTTACCAAAAACTGCATGATCCTTTCTAATGCCCTCCGCTTCGAGACCAACGGATCGCGGGCCTGGATGCTCGCCACCCTTTCGAAATACGGATTCCCCGATGATTACGTTAAAAAAGAGGAGGAGGTGATCAGCGGGATGACGGTGGCAAGCCATAAGGAGATCACCGACAAGTACATCGTTCCCGATAAAATGTACTACGTGGTGGTGGGCGATGCCGCCACCCAGATGAAACCGCTGGAAAAGATCGGCCTCGGCAAGCCGGTGGCGGTGAAACCGCAGTGGTGATCCGGGACGAACCCTGACCCCGCCGCATCCTTCCGGGTCTTGCCCGGGTGAGCAACCGGTTCAACTTTTTAATTAAATTGTTGTCCGGATGCGGATGTATGATTTTTTCCGTAAATTGGGTTCCGGTTTTCCTCCATGCAAGAGGGTCATTTCCCGGAACCATGAGAAAGATAAACCCGTTAAACAGCAAGGTGTTTCTCGTGCTGCTGGCTGTGCTGGTTTCAATCTCTATTATCATCGGGGGATATTACTACTATACCTATGAGCGGGATCGCCTTACCCGCAGTGCCTGCGAGCAGCTTCAGTCGATTGCCCGGTACAAGGTCATCCGGATCCAGGAATGGCTCCGGAACCGCAGGCTTGAGGCTTCGGCCTTGTACCGCAACCCCTTTTTGGAGAAGGGTGTCGCGAAACTGCTTGCATCACCCGCCGACCGGAGGGTGAGAGAAAACCTGATCAGCCAGTTGTCCTTTACCCGGGAACTCGGCCGGTATCACGATGTTTTCCTGGTCGACCGGGATGATCATGTGCTGATTTCCTTTGATCCCTCCCTTACCCGGATCGACCCTGTCACGCAGGAACTCATCCGGGTGGCCGGGCAGGACCTCCGGGTCCACCATTCCGACCTGTACCGGTGTGAAGTTCATCATACGATCCACTATGATATCGTCATCCCCGTGCTCGACCCCTCCGGCGCCGGCAGCCTGGCAGCCCTTGTGCTCCGCATCGACCCCGACGACTATCTCTATCCACTGATACAGGATTGGCCGGCCCCCAGCCGGTCGTCAGAGACCCTGATCGTCCGGAAAGAGGGCGACAGCGTATTATTTCTCAATAAGATAAAATTCCGGCCCGATGCGGCTCTCTCCTTAAAGATCCCGCTTACCGATACGGTTGTTCCTGCCGTCAAGGCGGTTCGGGGCCGGGAGGGGATCAGTGAAGGGATCGATTACCGGGGAGTTCGTGTGCTGTCGTATCTCGGTCCTGTCGGGATGACCTCGTGGTTCATGGTCGCCAAGATCGACCGCAGCGAAATTTTAGAGGAGTTGTCGTACCGCATGTGGATCATTTTTTTTGTGGAGGTGATCCTGATCCTGCTGACCGGAATGTCGGTGTCGCGATTCTACTATTCGAGGCAACGCGATGTGTACAGGAAACTGGCTGAAAGCGAAGAAAAGTTCCATAAATCCGTCCTCTTTTCCCCCGTCCCGATGATGATCCATGACGAATCGGGACGGTGCCTGGAACTCAGCAAAGGCTGGACCTTGTGTTCGGGATACACCCCCGCCGATATCCCGACCTACGGAGAGTGGACCCGCCGGGCGTTCGGCGGTCAGGAGGACTTCACCCGGTCGCAGGTCGACCGCCTGTTCGCCGATAACGAACCCTATTCCCAGGGGATGCGCGAAATCAGGACCCCGGACGGGCAATCCCGGTTCTGGGATATGGAAACCATCCCCATCGGACTCTCAGCAGATAAATCGCGGCTGATGCTGACCATTGCGGTCGACATCACCGAACAGCACCACCGGGATATCGCCCTCCGGCAGGTGAACCGGGAACTGGAACGATCGAACAAGGAACTGGAACAGTTTGCCTATGTTGCCTCCCACGACCTTCAGGAGCCCCTGCGGATGATCTCCAGTTTCACCCAGTTGCTCGGAAAACGGTACAAGTCGAAACTCGATGCCGATGCCGACGACTTCATCGGGTTTATCGTCGATGGGGCCGCCCGCATGCAGCGCCTGATCCAGGATCTTCTCTCCTTTTCCCGGATCAATACACGGGGCGACCGGTTTCGCGAAGTGGATATGCACCTCGTCCTGGGCGAAGCGGTATCCAACCTCCAAACCCTGATCGGAGAGACAGGAGCCCTCGTCGTGAACGGAGACCTTCCCGGCGTATGGGGCGATTACGGCCAACTGGTCCAACTACTGCAAAATCTCATCGGCAACGGGATCAAATTTCACGGTGACAAGCCACCCCGGATCGAGGTTACTGCCCGTCAGGCAGACCACGAATGGATATTCTCGGTGAAAGATAACGGGATCGGCATCGAATCGCAATACTTCGAACGGATCTTTCTCATCTTCCAGCGGCTCCAG
>DAONFN010000014.1:0-17974 GCA_035403625.1 Bacteroidales bacterium | reverse complement strand
AGCACATTAATACCTCACCCCCCGACCCCCTCTCCGCACCGGAGAGGGGGAGACATCAGCACATCAGCACATTAGCACATCAGCACATTAGTAAATCAGCCTCTGACAAACAGTGCCTTGATTATGTGTGTCGCCATTTTCGGGTTTTCCTTCAGGCGGCGGGTGGAATAGCCGAACCACTCCTTGCCGAAGGGTACATAAACCCGCATGGCATGGCCTTTTTCCAGGATCGAGCGACGGAGTTCGGGCGTTACCCCATACAGCATCTGGAACTCGTACATCGTACCGGGCACCTTATATTGATCAATCAACCGGTAAGCCCCTTCCACCAGAGGCCGGTCGTGAGTGGCGATCCCGGCATACATCCCCTTTGAAAGCATGTATTCAAGGTCTTCGAGGTAATACCGGTTCACCTCTTCGTACGCTTTATAGGCGATCTCGGCCGGTTCCACATAAATGCCTTTACACAGGCGGAAATTGAGCGGAGCAGATGGAGAATGAAGGTCTTCCATTTCCCGGATATCGGGAAGTGTACGTTTCATATATGCCTGTAAAACCAGGCCCACATGGCCGGGAAACTCCTGTTTAAGCCTGCGGAAGAGGTTGATTTCGAGAGTGGTGCACTGGGAATCTTCCATGTCGATACGGACAAAATTGCCGAAGGCGGCTGCCCGGGCAACGATCTCGCGGATGTTCCGGTAACAGGTTTCCGCATCGAGGAGCAACCCGAAGCTGGTGGGTTTCAGCGAATAATTGCCGTCAATCTTCTCTTTTTCGATGCGATCGATGATGGCGAGGTATGCCTCCTTGTTGGCTGTGGCCTCTTCGAGACGCGTGATGAATTCGCCCAGCAGGTCGATGGTGATCCGGATGCCCTGTGCATTCAGTTCACGGCAAACGCGGACGGCATCGTCGAGGGTCTCCCCGGCAATGTATTTCCGGGAAAAGATCCAGACGAGTTTGCGGGGCATCAGCGGCAGCATGCAGGTGATCAGGCGGTTTATCATAGATGCAGAGATTTATATATTATACCTTCACAAAGGTAGATCGAAAATGCAGCGGGAACAAACCGGCCGGTATTCATTTTTATAAGTGATAATAAGACAGCACTTTCCAAATAGATATTTGGTATTCATCAAATTAATTTTTACTTTTGCAGGCTTTTTCAGGGGTACAATGAATCACCCGGACGAATATAAAATTGCTTTCACCGGATTAATCCAGGGGGAACACCAGTTCCGTTTCGAGGTTGGTGATGCTTTTTTTGCGGAAGAGGAGGATGCCGAGATTCTTGGCGCGAAGGTTGACGTGGAGGTGACGTTGCTCAGGGAAGAGCGCATGATGGACCTGCATTTCGGGATCAGGGGTCGCGTAAAAGTTGACTGTGACCGCTGCAACGAACCCATGGAGGTGGAACTGGAAGGGACTGAAAGACTGATCATCAAGTTGGGAGAGCGTTATTATGAGGAGAGTGAAGATGTCCAGATCATCCCGGAATCGGCTCACCAGGTTGACCTGGCCCCCTTCCTGTACGAATACATCCACCTGCTGTTACCGGCCCGACGGGTACATCCCGACGACGGGCAGGAGGGGAACCGGTGCAATCCGGATGTGCTGAAAAAACTGGAAGAGCTGCACGTGCACCCGGCCGGAGATCCCCGCTGGGATGCCCTTAAACAATTGAAAGACAAGAATAAAGACAATTAACCGGAAAGAAATAATCGAATACCTGAGTTCAGATATCATTCGTCATTCGTAAATCGTAATTTGTAAATCTCTTTATATGCCACACCCAAAACATAAAATTTCGACCACCCGCCGGGATAAGAGAAGGACCCATGACAAAGCCGTTGCCCGCACGACTGTTGTTTGTTCCAATTGCGGAGCTCCGGTTCTTTACCACCGGGTTTGTCCTGAATGCGGATATTACCGGGGCAAGCAAGCCATTGTGAAGGCGACCGCGGAATAGCAGGTTTCACTAAAATCGCAGCCAATGAAAATCGGCCTGGACGTTCTTGGGGGTGACTTCGCTCCCAAAGCAACGATGCATGGCGCCGTCATGGCGCAGAAAGAACTTCCTGATACCGATCAGATCGTACTGATCGGTGATCGGGACAGCATCCTTACTTTCCTGAAAGAGGAAAATGTCAACCCGGCCAGGTTTGAGATCGTTGACGCTCCCGACCTGATCGAAATGGATGAGCAGCCGACCAAAGCGTTGGTCAACAAGCCAAATTCCAGTATCTCGGTCGGGTTCCGGATGTTGAAACACAAGGAGATCCATGCCTTTGCCAGTGCCGGTAGCAGCGGTGCCATGATGGTGGGTTCCATCTACAGTGTCAACACCATCCAGGGCATCATCCGGCCCAGCACTCCTGCTTATATCCCCAAGGAAAACGGAGGATCGTCGGTACTGATCGACGTCGGGACCAACCCCGATGCCAAACCCGACGTCATGCACCAGTTCGGATTGCTGGGCTCGCTCTTTTCCGAGCATGTCTTTCATGTAAAAAAGCCCCGCGTCGGGCTTCTCAACATAGGGGCCGAGGAGAAAAAGGGCAGCCTGACCACCCAGTCGGCCTTCCAGATGATGAAGGATTCGAAAGATTTTCATTTCGTCGGCAATGTCGAGGGACGGGAACTTTTCCGCGACAACGTCGATGTGATCGTATGCGATGGCTTCGTAGGGAATATCGTACTCAAACAGATCGAAGCCATGTACCGCGTGCTGGTGAAACGGGGGATCAAGGACTCATACCTTGACCGTTTCAACTACGAAACTTATGGGGGCGTTCCCATCCTCGGGGTCAATTCGACCGTGATTGTGGGGCACGGCATTTCCAACGCCAATGCCATTAAAAAGATGATCCTGATGGCGCGGGAAGTGCACGAAGCCAAACTTGCGCAAAGGATCAAACATGCGCTGGAGCAATATTCTCTCAACAACATTTAAAGCATCATGTCAAAACTGAGGGCGAAGATTTCCGGGATCCATGGGTGGGTTCCTCCTTATATATTGACCAACAAGGAACTGGAAACGATGGTGGAGACGACCGACGAGTGGATCATTTCCCGTACGGGCATCCGCGAACGGCATATCCTCAAAGGGGAAGGGCTCGGGACCTCCGACATGGGAGCGGAAGCGGTGAAAGGCCTCCTGGCCAAGACCGGCATCAGCCCCGAAGAGATCGACCTGCTGGTTTGCGCCACCGTGACCCCTGACATGACTTTTCCGGCTACGGCCAATATTATCAGCGACAAGGCCGGATTGAAGAACGCCTTTAGTTTCGATATCAATGCCGCTTGTTCGGGATTGCTCTTCACCCTGATCACCGCCTCAAAATATATTGAGACGGGGATGTATAAAAAGGTGATCGTGGTCGGCGCCGATAAAATGTCGGCCATTACCGACTACACAGCCCGCGAAACCTGCGTGCTCTTCGGCGATGCGGCCGGAGCCCTGCTGCTGGAACCCACCACCGAAGAGGTAGGGATCATGGATTCAATCGCCGGAACCGATGGTTCAGGCCGTGTCCACCTCCACATGAAAGCCGGCGGATCGGTCAGACCCCCCTCGCATGAGACGGTCGACGCCCGCGAACACTTCATTTACCAGGAAGGTCAGCCGGTGTTCAAATTTGCCGTGACCCGGATGGCCGATGTCTCTGCCGAGATCATGGAACGCAATAACCTCACGGCCGCTGACATTGCTTACCTCGTACCCCACCAGGCCAACCTCCGCATCATCGATGCCACCGCCCGGCGCATGGGGGTAGGAAAAGAAAAAGTGATGATCAACATCGACCGGTACGGCAACACCACCGACGCCACCATCCCCCTGTGTCTCTGGGAATGGGAAAACAAACTGAAGAAAGGCGACAACCTCATCCTGGCCGCTTTCGGAGGAGGCTTCACCTGGGGCAGCATCTGGGTGAAATGGGCTTACTGACGTAAGCCAAATTCAAAGATCAAAGATCAAAGATCAAAAACTGAGAGCAGGCGATTCGCCTTTTTCCCGATTATTTAAGGTTTTTTATCATCTTTGTTGAACCGAATCTGGTTCAACAGTGAAAGCACTTCCTGGTAAAAGACGTCTCTCCTGGACATTGAGCCAGTATATCCTGGCGATCCCGCTTACGATCGCGGTCATTTACCTGTTGCCCGACAGTTTCCGGAAGTATCATACGGAGATCGTCCGGACGGGGGCGATCGACAAACCGGGGGGATATGAGTACTACGCCGATATCGATCGCGACGGCGCCAGTGAACGGGTTATCCTGTTCAATAATACCGAGGGGAAAGCCTCCATCAAGACCATCGATCACAACGGCTTTATCATCGGACACCATTATTTCCGGGGTGAGATCATCCCAAACCCGGGATCCCTCCTCATCTCTGCTTACGACACTTCGGGTATCCCGGGCATCTTCCTTTTTACTCATTCCCACGACACCCTTCTTCTGCACGGTATCTGTCCCGGAGGAGAAAAATACGTGCTATTCCACGACTATCCCATTGCCGTCATTCCCGAAGTGAACGGGCATCATGACTTTTCCATCAGTTCATTCGACCTGGTCGATCTCGACGGCGACGGCACCCGGGAGATCATCGCCGGGATCATGGCCGGGTTCCGGGTGCAACCCAGGCTGATCTTTACCCTCGAAATCCGCACCCTTACCCTGAAACGAACGGCCACCATGGCCACTTTCCAGGGTGTGAACGACACCATTGACCTGAACGGCGACGGCTCTCCGGAGTTGCTGGCAAGATCGTATGCAATCGACAACAACGAGGGAAAGCAGGAATTACCGTTTGATGATAACAGTGCCTGGCTCCTTTCCTATGACCGGAATATGGAACCGGTATTGCCGCTGACCCGTTTCTCCGGCCGGTACGTTCATGTGATCCCGCTGGGAATCCGGGACAAAAAGACCCCCATGGTTGTCGCCCTGCTGACGACCCGCGTTCCCGGTACGGGACCTCCCCGGTTGATGCTGTTTGACAATAGTGGGAAGGCCGTCAGGGAAAGGGTACTGGGCGACGATTCGCGCCTCAGGGTTTTCAATATCCTTCGCACCGATGCCCAACGCGACCGGTTCTTTCTTTTGTCCGGCGGTGGGACGGTGGAGGTGGTCGATTCGAAGCTGAAGACCATCGAAACCAGGAAGATAGACGGGTTGGATTCTCCCTCATGCTTTGCCTTTGACATCGATGGCGATGGCCTTCGCGAGCTGATCTTCCCCGGATCGGCCGCCGGTCCGCTCGTGATCACCCGCGCCGACCTTACCGAACCGGTCAGGATATACCATCCCTTCGATCTGGGAGGGAGCAATTACCAGGTGATCAAGGATGCAGGAAAAGCGGGAGAACTCTTCGTCCAAAGCGGTGACCGGTATGTCGTTTACGCATATAATACAAACACGTTGACGTGGCTTCGGTATCCGATCTGGATGGTCATCTACCTGCTTATAGCCGGTTTTATGGCACTGGCCTCGCACCTGGCGCAGATCTCCTTGCGCAAGAGGGTGGAGGCCGAAAGAAAGATCGCGGAAATGCAGCTCCTCCTGCTGGGAAACCAGCTCGATCCCCATTTCACCTTCAACGCAATCAACAGCATCAGCGCGTCCATCCTGCACCAGGATTCGTCGGTCGCCAACCGGAATCTGCTATCCCTTTCGCGCCTGATGAGGGCCAATGTGATGCAGTCGGACCGCATCGACCGTTCACTGGCCGAGGAACTCGACTTTCTTCAGAATTACATTAGTTTGATTCATAGTAGGATGGAGTCGTGTTTCCGGTACAGGATCGATCTTGAAGAGGGAGTCAACCTCTCCATCCGGGTACCGAAAATGATGACCCAGATCTTCGTGGAGAATGCCATCAAGCATGGGCTGAAGCCTAATCTTGCGCCGGGGGTGCTCACGGTCCGCATCCGGAACATGGAACATGGAGTCGTGATTGAGGTGGAAGATAACGGAGTCGGGCGGAACAATACCACCGACGAGGAATCAAAGGGGACCGGGAAGGGAATGGCCATTGTCACCCAGACGATCGGGGTTCTCAACCGATACAACACCCAACAGATCCGCCTCGAAGTGACCGACGGCCGGAACGACCAGGGAGCGCCATGCGGGACCATCGTCCGGCTCTCGGTTCCGGATCGAATACGATACCGGTTTTATACTGAATCTTAACAGGTTTGCGAAGCAACGTTGCTTTAGATTCTGTTATGCTGAGCGATCAGGTCTGAAAAACGTGTCAGACCTGATAAGCCGAAGTATACAAGGATTGAAGGGAATTACTGCCTGATCAGCTTGGCGCGGAAGATCCCTTTTCCCGTGTTCATTACCACGATCCATGCGCCCGTGGGCAATGTCCGGATATCGAGGGTGCAGGTGGATCCATCGCGTGTCCAGAGGGGAACGAACCGGGTGCCGGTCACCGAGAGAAGGGTGAAGGAAAGGTCTCCGGCCGCCGTTTCCTCCTCCAGATCGACATTCACATAATCGACTGCCGGGTTCGGGAAAAGTGTCAGGGACCGCAGGGCCGGGTTGTCCGGTCCGGTCCCCACCGGGTTGCCCCAGATAGCGGCGAGGTACTCCGGGTGGTCGATAAATGGGTTGCGGTTGTGCTGGATGGCGTAAATCGCGTTGTTCCGATCAATTTCTTTCTGCGACACCGGGTCGATCCCGGCCCAGTGCAGCAGCATCTGGAGCGCCCAGGGCTTGAGCTGCGATTTGTTTGCCATGTCGGTCACATTCCAACCCGAGTCTTCGGTATAGTACCGGGTAGACATATAGAAATACGACCGGGCGAAATCTCCCTTGTAACCGTTCAGAGGTTCAAAGGCCGTACCCGAAAAGCCGGGCCAGTTGCAGGTACCCAGTTTGGACCCGTTCTGTGACGTCCAGCTGGCCGAGCCGACCGTACCGTAGGCGTAATTGCTGCGTTTTCCGTTTACGTAACCGTCGGTAGGATAGATGTGGAACAGGTCGGTGTACATCGGGGTGGCGTCGTTGAACCAGCTGGCCGGCCAGGAGTGCTCGCGGTTGTAACAGTCGCCTTCGCCGTTGTAATTGCCGCATTCGTCGCCTGCGCTATAATGATATACGTAGGGGGGCGTTCCGCCGGGAACATCGGAGTACATGTCCCAAACCACGTTGCCCGGCTTTGCGTCGGTGGAGGCGAAATAGCCCGGGATCGAACTGTAGCTGACGGAGGTGTGGTTCTTGATGATATCGTGCAGGGCTGCCTGGAGGGCGGTGCCGGTCTTCCCGGCGGCTGGGTCGTAGTACCCCGGAGGGATCTGGCCCTGGAGGCGGACAAGGGTAAAGAAAACAAAGCAGGAGAACAGAATTTTTTTCACGTCGGAATTTTTTTGCAAAGGTAGGTAAAATCACCCCACTCCGGCCCTCCCCAAACAGGGAGGGAGAAATCAAACCTCCAAAAACCTTTCCAGTTTCCGGATGTTGAGCAAGGGAATGGGGAGACGGTACTCCCTGCCGTCTTTGATCAGAACAGCTTCCCGTTTCTTTCGGCTCACTTTGGCGAGGTAACCCACGTTGATGATGATCGACCGGCTGATGCGGTAGAATTCATTCGTCGGGAGCAAGTTCTTCGATCGAGGCGATCGCCTTTTCCGAACCCTCCACCACCGCCAGCAGCGTAACATCGGGAAGGGCCCTTACCAGTTGCGCCAGGTCGGCAGCGGCACCAGGTTCATCGTCGATGATGAGGGTTTTCAGCGCACGGTCCATACTTGGTTGTTAAGACAGGAATTGAATCATGGTATCCGGGTTGATCAGGGTTAGCTGTTCCGTGTGATATCTGTCACGGAAACTGAACGGCATCCGGGCCTTTTTCGACGGGTTCCATTTGCATTCGAAAGCCCTGAGAACGCCTCCCGATTCTTCGATCAGATCAATCTCCGCCCCGTCATAAGTCCGCCAGAAATAGAGGTTGACCGGTTGCGGGTTCAGACAGTTCAGCTTAAAACGCTCCGAAAGGCAGAAATTTTCCCACAGACGACCCGTGTCGTCTCTGTTTTCGACCGGGTTGAAATTATGGATCACAGCGTTCCGTATCCCGTTGTCGAAAAAGTAATACTTTCTGCTTTTCCGGATTTCATTTCTCAAATTGGTCGAATAGGCCCCCAGACTGAAAATCACAAATGTCTTTTCGAGAAGATCGAGATATTTCTCCACCATGGGAATCGTCAGACCGAGTTTGAGTGAAAGTTCGTGAGCTGAAACCAGATCGCCGGCCTGGAAAGCAAGCAGGCGGATCAGGTTGCGCAGGATCACGGAGTCTTTCAGGTTTTCGACCGAGAGCAGATCCTTGAAAAGGTAATCGCTGATGAGTTCGTCGAGTTTACGGATCTTTTTTTCACGGGAAAGGTCTACGATGCCTGGATAAGAACCGAATACCAGCAGTTCGTTGATGCGTTCCCGTACCTTATGGGGCTGATGTTTGGCGATCAGTTCTCTTACCGACAAAGGGAACAGCCGAAACCGAAGGTTTCTGCCCGTCAACGGTTCCGAGACCCGGCTCATCAGGTCAAAACTGCTTGATCCTGAAACGATGAGCTTGATCTCAGGGAAACTGTCGTAGATCAGCTTCAGCACCGATCCGATCTGGCTGATCACCTGCGCTTCATCCAGAAGAACGATGCGGTTGTCGCCGAAATAGGAACGAATCCGCGCCAGGTCGCGGCTTGCCAGTAAATCGAAAACCAGCGAATTCTCGCAGTTGAGGTAGAGCACCCTGTTGAACCGGGATGCCAGCATCTCCATCAAGGTGGTCTTCCCCACCTGTCGGGCCCCGTAAATGATGAGAATCTCCCGGGAATCCATCCAGGACATGAGTTCTTTTTCGACATCCCGTGTGTACATGCGGAAATATTAGGCCTAAAATTATATGCAAATATATAAAATCTGGCCTAAATTTACATGCTGTCGTAAAAAACATTGCTCCTTTCGCATCATGCCCCCTTCCCATGATCCGCGAACCCGCACCGGGCAAAGTCCTGTTTTTCGAGAACATACTTCTGGCACGGCCCGACGGGTCGGAGTCATTGATCCCCTGGTCATCGGTCAGGTCGGTGATCTCGATCACCAAGGCGGAACCTTCCATAAAGGCCTGGATAGAGAGGACCTCACCCCCCGGCCTGAATGCCGGGGTAAGTGAACGGCTTTGCTTTCAGAACTTTCGTGGTGTTCCGTGATTTACTCCGTGTTTTCCACGATCCTTTTTTAACCTGTTCCCTATGCTAGTTTGACATGGGACGTGAGGACGTATGAACGTGTGAACGTAGCGGTGCAACACTCTGTCACTCGTCACCCGTCACTCGTCACTCGTCACTCCCTCACAAAATGCGGCATCTCCGCCGGGATCTCGAGGGAGAGCTCGACAATGCCTTTGAATTCGCCGTTCTCCTTCCAGGGGGTCTGGTAAATGATCTTCTTCTTGCCCTTCTTCTCAATCGTATAAACGTTGCTCGTGCCGGTCTCCATGATCTCGCGGATCTTCGCCCGCGACCGTTCGTTGTGGCAGTCCAGCAGGTTGGTGCCGATGATCTCACGGCCGTACTGGGCGATGGCTCGCTGGTTCATGTAGATGATGACGCCGGCGGCATCGCTGACGATGACGTTGCCGTCGAGGTGGTCGATGAAATCCATGATTTTCAAGTGTTAAAATTATCGCAGAGACGCAGAGAAATCGCTTCAGTCACTTTGTTGTTCTGTGACCTTGTGACCCTGTTGCCTGTTGCCTGTTGCCTATTGCCTATTGCCTTCTTTGGCCGCGAAGATAGGAAATGTTGTAACTTTACGACAATCGTTTCATCTAACAGCCAAACCGAAAGCCATGACTGATCCATCTGTTAAACGATTATACCGTTCCCGGAAAGACCGCGTGCTGGGCGGCGTGTGCGCCGGCATCGGCAACTACTTTCAAGTCGATCCCGTACTCATCCGCGTGGCATGGGTCGTGGGATTCTTCGCTGCAGGTATCGGATTCCTCGCGTATCTCATCGCCTGGATCATCATCCCCGAAGACCCGGCGGGGTGACGGCTACCACCGCTCCCAGTGAATCCTCTCCGGCCGGAACTTGTCTTTCGGCAGGTCTTCCCCTGTGGGATGCCCCACCGGGATGATCGAAAAAGGCCATACTTGATCCGGCAGGGCGAGCACCTTCCTGACGTGATCTTCACGCTCCCTCATCGGGTATAACGCACTCCATACGGCCCCCAGGTCCATGGCCTCCACCGCCAGCAGGATGTTTTCGGTAGCCGCCGACGCATCCTGGTACCACAGGTCGGTTGCCCCCGCCTGAAGTTCAGCCGTGGAATCGCAGCAAACGATGATCGCCGCCCCGGCCTGGAAGATCATCTTGGTGTAGGGCAGCCCTTCGCCCAGTTCATCCAGCACTTTCCTTTCGGTGACCGTCACAAAGGCCAGCGGCTGCCGGTTGCGCGCCGACGGAGCGGCCATCCCGGCTTTCAGCAGCATTAGCAGGCATGCCTTGGTGACGGGTTCGCCGGTAAAATGACGGACGCTTTTCCGGGCGAGGATGTTGTCGAGGATAAGGGTGGTTTTATCGGACATTGATTTCTGTTTTCAGGAAAAAATTTAACACCGCAAAGACACTAAGACGCAAAAATGCAAATTATCTTATCACCTTTTCATGATAAAACCGATTAAGCCAAGGAATAAACATATTTCTGTGACTTATGGAAAAGTACAGGATAGAATTCTATGCCAGGCAGATTGTTGATGCCGGATACCGAGTTCACAGGGAACTTGGGCCGGGACTGCTGGAATCGGTTTACCTTCAATGTTTAGCGAAGGAGTTCAGGCTGAGGGGCGTCGATGCCTCATCAGAAGTCGTTTTACCCCTGTTTTATCGAGGTGAACGATTGGCAAAAGAATTTCGGATCGATATGCTTGTTGAAGGGGAGATTATTATTGAAATCAAAGCGGTCGAGGCACTGCTGCCGGTGCATACGGCACAACTGATCTCCTACATGAAACTGGCTCAAAAAAAGCTGGGGTTTTTAATCAATTTCAATGTTCCGGTTTTTAAAGAAGGGATCCGCCGCTATGTAAATAATTATTAGCGTCTTGGCGTCTTTGCGGTAAAACGCAAATTTTTCGTAATTTTGCAGACTTTTCCGGGAGACCCTTTATGACAGACCTCCGGAACGGAATGACCCGGCACCGACATGGAAAAACGATACGCAGAATACAAAAACCTTGACCTTACCCGGATCGGCGACGAGATCCGCTCCTGGTGGGAGGAACACGGCACGTTCGGCAAAAGCCTCGAACGCTCCCAGGGCCGCCCTCCCTTCATTTTCTACGAAGGCCCCCCGTCGGCCAACGGCATCCCGGGCATTCACCACGTCATGGCCCGCGCCATCAAGGATATCTTCTGCCGGTATAAAACCATGAAGGGATTCCACGTCGACCGCAAAGCGGGATGGGACACCCACGGGCTGCCCATCGAGATCGGCGTCGAGAAAAAACTGGGGATCACCAAGGAGGACATCGGCAAAAGCATCTCCATCGAGGATTACAACAAGGAGTGCCGCACCGAAGTGATGAAGTACAAGGATCTGTGGGACGACCTGACCATCCGCATGGGATACTGGCTCAACCTCGAGGACCCGTACATCACGTACGACAACAAGTACATCGAGTCGGTGTGGTACCTCCTTTCGGAACTCTATAAAAAAGGGCTGCTGTATAAAGGCTACACCATTCAGCCCTATTCACCCGCGGCAGGCACCGGGCTCAGCACCCATGAACTGAACCAGCCGGGCGCATATAAAATGGTGAAAGACAACACCGTGGTGGCACAGTTCAAGGTGATCCGCGATGAACGGTCGGAATTCCTGTTCAACGACCTCTTCGGCGAACTTTACTTCCTGGCCTGGACCACCACCCCCTGGACGCTGCCCTCGAACACCGGGCTGGCGATGGGGAAGGATATCCGCTACGTACTGGTAAAGACCTATAATCCATACACATATACAGAGCAGACGGTGATCCTGGCGAAGGAGTTGCTGCACCAGTATTTTCCGGAAAAGAACAGCGGACTCGAACTCGACAGCTACCACGAAGGCGACAAGCAGATCCCTTACCAGGTGACAACCGAATTCACCGGGAAGGATTTCGAGGGGATCCGCTTCGAGCAACTGCTGCCCTATGCACAGCCGGAGGAGGGTGACCCCTTCCGCGTGGTGCTGGGCGACTTCGTCACCACCGAAGACGGCACGGGCATCGTCCATATCGCTCCCAGCTTTGGTGCCGACGACTTCCGTGTGGGCAGGCAGTACGGTCTCGGTTCGCTGACCCTGGTCGATAAGCAGGGAAGGTTCACGAAACAGATGGGCGAATTCGCAGGCCGGTTCGTCAAGCCCGAATACGATCCCGACTGCATGGCAGGCAACTGCCCTCCGGTCGATATCGACATCATCGTCAAACTCAAGCACGAGAATAAAGCCTTCAAGTCGGAAAAGTACGAACACTCGTACCCGCACTGCTGGCGCACCGACAAACCCATCCTTTACTACCCGCTCGATTCGTGGTTCATCCGCACCACCGCCTACCGCGACGAGATGATCGCCCTGAACCGGACCATCAACTGGAAACCCGAATCGACAGGCTCCGGCCGCTTTGGCAACTGGCTCGAAAACCTGGTCGACTGGAACCTGTCGCGCTCCCGTTTCTGGGGTACGCCGCTGCCGATCTGGCGGTCGGCTGATTCGAAGCACGAACGCTGCATCGGATCGGTGGCAGAGCTCCGGGAAGAGATCGAAAAGGCCGTCGCCGCCGGAGTGATGAAAACCAATCCCCTGGCCGGTTTCCGGGCGGACGATACGACCGGCGAAAATTATCACTCCTTCGACCTGCACCGCCCGTTTGTGGACGACATCGTGCTGGTTGCGACCGACGGCACCCCGATGTACCGTGAGCCCGACCTCATCGATGTATGGTTCGACTCGGGCGCCATGCCATATGCCCAGTATCATTATCCCTTCGAAAAGGAGAAGTCGCTGGAATCCTATTTCCCGGCCGATTTCATCGCCGAAGGGGTGGACCAGACCCGCGGGTGGTTCTTCACCCTGCACGCCATCGCCGTGATGCTCTTCGGGGGTGTTTCCTACAAGACCTGCGTTTCGAACGGGCTGGTGCTTGACAAGAACGGCAACAAGATGTCGAAACGCCTGGGCAATGCCGTCGATCCCTTTGAAACGATCGGAAAGTACGGCCCCGACGCCACGCGGTGGTACATGATCACCAATTCGCAGCCCTGGGACAACCTGAAGTTTGACGTGGAGGGCATCGAGGAGATCCGCCGGAAATTCTTCGGAACCCTTTACAATACCTACGCATTTTTTGCACTGTACGCCAACATCGATGGCTTTACTTACCGCGAGGCGGAGATCCCGTATGCCGAACGGCCCGAGATCGACCGCTGGATACTGTCGGAACTCAACACGCTGATCGCGCTGGTGGATGAATGCTATGCCGATTACGAACCCACCCGTGCCGGCCGCGCCATCGCCGATTTCGTCGATGAACACCTGAGCAACTGGTATGTGCGGCTCTCGCGGCGCCGGTTCTGGAAAGGGGAATACTCGCAGGATAAGATCTCGGCGTATCAGACGCTCTATCACTGCCTCGAGGTGATCGCGCAGCTATCGGCTCCCATTGCCCCCTTCTTTGCCGAAAGGTTGTTCGTCGACCTCAATTCGGTCACCGGGCGCCACACGACCGATTCGGTCCACCTGACGGACTTCCCGCAGGCGAACGAAGCCTGGATCGACAAGGACCTGGAGGAACGGATGGAGCTGGCGCAGAATATCTCGTCGATGATCCTTTCCATCCGCAAATCGACCCGCATCCGCGTGCGTCAGCCCCTGAACCGGGCGCTGATCCCCGTGATGAGCGAACGCACCCGGCAGCAGATCGAGGCGGTGAAGAATCTCATCCTCAGCGAGGTGAACGTAAAAGACCTGGAGTACATCACCGATACGGCCGGCGTGCTGGTCAAGAAGGTGAAGCCCGACTTCAAGAAGCTCGGACCCCGGTACGGGAAGCTGATGAAGCAACTGGCGGCCGCACTCACCACCATCGCCCAGCCGGAGATCGCTACGCTCGAACGAGAGGGAAAGCTGTCGCTGACCGTCGAAGGGCAGCCGGTGGAGATCCTCTCCGACGATGTGGAGATCCTTTCAGAGGATATTCCCGGATGGCAGGTTGCTGTTATGGGATCGCTCACGGTGGCGCTCGACATCACCCTGACCCCCGAACTGATGCGTGAGGGGATCGCCCGCGAGGTGATCAACCGGATCCAGAACATCCGGAAAGACAAAGGGTTTGAGGTCACTGATAAAATAACGGTCCGTATCCAGTCGCATGCCGGGATGGACGAGGCCGTACATCAAAATATTGCCTATATTTGCTCGGAAACATTGGCTCAATCGTTTGATATCGTGGATTCGGTTGAGAGTGCTGAAAAGGTGCCTGTGGAGATCACCGAAACGATTTCCACATTCATCGAAATAAACAGGGTAGATCAATAAACAGCAGTATGAATTATCCGTCCGGTCAAACATTCGTCAACACGCTGATGATATGGATGGATATTTCATGTGGCCATTGAGTTAAATTAGTATCACATGAAAAAAGCAACAGTAGAAAACCCGGTTGAAAAGAACCGGTATTCGGACGAGGAGCTGGAGGAGTTCCGGCAGATCATTCTGAAGAAACTTGAAAAAGCCCACAATGACCTGAAGTTGCTTACCGAGTCGTACACCAACAGCAACGAGCACGATATAAGCGATACGTCGCCCACGTTCAAAGTCCTCGAAGAGGGGTACCAGGTATTTTCGAAAGAAGAGAACAGCAAGTTTGCCGCGCGGCAGGAGAAGTTCATCAAATCGCTGGAGAATGCGCTGATCCGGATCGAGAACAAGACCTACGGGATCTGCCGGGTGACCGGCAAGCTGATCCCGGCCGACCGGTTGCGGAGTGTTCCCCACGCCACACTGAGCATCGAAGCCAAGCGGGTGCAGGTAAACGCCCCGTCGTCGCCCCGTGCGTCGTCGTCCCTGCCCGGTGACCCCGACCTGGAATAACCTTTTATCTGATATGCCGATGTGCTGATGTGCTGATGTGCCGATGATTCTCTCCCGGAATATCTCCTGTTACAACCTGTCTGACTGTTGAAAAAAGCCGCTGTCATTGTTTTTCTGATCCTGGTGGCCGACCAGGTGCTGAAGTTTTGGGTCAAGACGCATTTCTACATGGGGGAGACCCTGCCTGTTATCGGCCAGTGGTTTCTGCTGCATTTCACCGAGAACGAGGGGATGGCATTCGGCATGCGGCTGGGGGGCGATCACGGCAAGCTCCTGCTGAGCCTTTTCCGCATCGTGGCGGTGATCATCATTACCGGCTGGCTGTGGCGGGTAACCCGGAAAGGGGCGAACGACCTGCTGATCGTCTGCATCTCGCTCATCCTGGCGGGAGCCATGGGCAACATCCTCGACAGCGCTTTTTACGGATTGGTGTTCAATGAAAGTACCTACATGCAGATCGCCACATTTCTCCCCGGCGGAGGCGGCTACGGCACCTTTTTACACGGGAAAGTGGTGGATATGCTCTATTTCCCCATCATCGAATCCCATTTCCCTGCCTGGATGCCCGTGTGGGGCGGCGAAGAGTTCATCTTTTTCCGGCCGGTGTTCAACCTGGCCGATTCCTCCATTACCGTGGGGGTGCTGCTGCTGATTCTTTTTCAGCGAAGGGTTTTTGCACAGAAATAGAAGACCTTCCAGGTCTTCAAGACCTGGAAGGTCTTTTGACGCTACCTTACCCGGAGAGATCTCCCGATCTTCAGTTTTGTATTCGGCCGGATCTTGTTCATGGCGCAGATCTCCTTGATGCTGGTGTGGTATTTGCGCGACAGCTTACCGACGGTGTCACCGCTTTTAATGCGGATCACTACGGCATCGGCGACATGATCTTCGGGGTAGAAGACGCGTTTGACCACCGGGAATGTATTGGAGATGAGCTTTTGGTTATCGTAATCGATCAGGCGGAAGGGGTCCATGGGAATGTCCTTGTAGCGGACTTCGAAATGAAGATGAGGTCCGCGGCTGCGGCCGGTGGAACCGCCCAGGGAGATCGGGTCGCCGGCCTTTACCACCTGGTTTACTTTTACAAGCAGTTTTGAGTTGTGGCCGTAGTAGGTCTCCAGTCCGTTGTAATGGCGGATGATGACCAGGTTGCCGAAACCTCCCCGGTTGTACTTGGCATAACGCACCACCCCGTCGAAGGCGGCTTTTACCGTGTCGCCCTTGTTCAGCCGGATATCCAGCCCTTTGTGTGAATAGGTAAATCCCCGGAACAATTTGCCGTAGTAGGGAAGGGTGAAGTTCCGGTCGGCCGAAGTGAGCATCAGCACCGTATCGCGGACCGAATCGGGCTTCATCCGGTAGGCAAAGATCTGGTCGTTGACCCACTGGGCGGTAAAAAGGCCCGTAGAGTCTTCCTCCTGGCTCATCATGACGGGTTCGTCCTGGAGAAATTCCCAGGTATAATTCTTATAAAGGATGATGGTACCTTGTGAGGTTTCCACCGTATCGATGATGGCGGAGGGGTTCCGCTGGGCTTCCAGGGCGAGCGGGAACAGGATCATGGATAACAACCACGGAAAGAATAACTTCATCGGCAATGGACTGGTTCTGTATATAAAAGGAACGCAAAATTACGGGAAAAATTTTCCACATCAAACATTAAATCAATCAGATATTCTATCTTTGCACAAATTATTGAATATCTCATGCAAGCCAATAATAACGGAAAAATTGCCCAGATCATCGGTCCGGTCATCGACGTGATCTTTGATGAAAATGTGAAGCTTCCCAATATTTACGACGCCCTTGAAGTCACCAACGACCGGGGAGACGTTGTAGTGCTTGAATGCCAGTACGACGTAGGCGAACACACCATGCGCACCGTAGCCATGGATTCGACCGACGGTCTTCGCCGCGGCATGGATGTGGTTGCCAAAGGTCGTCCGATCTCGATGCCTGTCGGTGAAATGATCCGCGGGCGCCTTTTCAACGTGATCGGCAAAGCCATCGACGGTCTTGCTCCCGTTGCGGAGGACCAGGTTTATGCCATCCACCGGGATCCGCCGACCTTCGAAAACCTCAGCACTTCCAAGGAGGTGCTCTACACCGGCATCAAGGTTATCGATCTCATCGAACCCTATGCCAAAGGCGGAAAGATCGGTCTGTTCGGCGGCGCCGGAGTAGGTAAAACGGTGATCATCATGGAACTCATCAACAACATCGCCAAGAAATATTCCGGGCTTTCGGTGTTTGGCGGTGTGGGTGAACGGACCCGCGAAGGGAACGACCTGCTCCGGGAAATGATCGAGTCGGGCGTTATCCGGTACGGAAAAGAATTCCTCGAAGACATGGAAAAGGGCGGATGGGATCTGTCGAAGGTCAATGCCGAAGAACTGCAGAAATCGCAGGCTACCCTGGTATTCGGCCAGATGAACGAACCCCCCGGAGCGCGTGCCCGCGTGGCCCTCTCCGGACTGACCATGGCGGAATATTTCCGCGACGGCGACGAGAAATCGGGCGGACGCGACATCCTCTTCTTTATCGATAATATTTTCCGTTTCACCCAGGCGGGGTCGGAAGTCTCCGCACTGCTTGGCCGAATGCCCTCTGCGGTGGGTTACCAGCCGACGCTGGCCACCGAAATGGGGATCATGCAGGAACGCATCACCTCCACCAAGCGGGGTTCGATCACCTCGGTCCAGGCCGTGTACGTGCCGGCCGACGACCTTACCGACCCGGCCCCTGCCACCACCTTTGCCCACCTCGACGCCACAACGGTGCTCAGCCGCAAGATCTCCGAGCTGGGGATCTACCCGGCCGTTGACCCG